>JAACEH010000050.1 GCA_011682595.1 Anaerolineaceae bacterium | reverse complement strand
TCGAGACGGTCAGCGCCGCGGTCACGGCTGCCGAGATCGGGCACTACGTTCTCTCGACGCTGCACACCATCGACGCGGCCGGCACCATCGAGCGAATCATCGACTTTTTTCCGTCTCAGCAGCAGGGACAGATTCGTTCACAGTTGGCCAACACGCTGCGCGGCGTGGTCAGCCAGACACTGTTCCCGCGAATCGATCAGCCGGGCATGGTGCCCGCGGCGGAGGTGCTGCTGGTGACCCCCGCCGTGCGGAACTGCATCAGGGAAATGCGGCTGTTCGAGATTCCCAACATCATCACCACCAACCGCAAACTGGGCATGCAGTCGCTCGACGGAGCGATCAAGGACCTATACACAAAGGGCTATATAAGCCGTGAGTCGGCGTTGGCCCAGGCGGCCAATCCGGACCGCTTGGCAGCAGCGCTGCAATGACAGGAGAGACCGACATGATAACCAGTTCAACGACCGATTATGCAGGTCCGCAGGCCGCGGAGGGCTTCGCCGCTGACACCGCTGTCCGGCCTGGATTCCAGCCCGTCAGCCACACGGCGCCCAGAAAATCGATCCTGACCGCTCAGTTCGGCGTCCGGGTCAGCCAGCGCGACGTCCTGACTATTACTCGCCAGCTGAGCGTGATGGTTAAAGCGGGCATCAGCATCACGCAGGCCCTCGAGAGCATGGCCGTCCAGACCAGCAACATCAAGCTGGCCAAGTTGCTCAACCAGCTTCACGACGATGTCGAGAGCGGCAAGCCGTTCTCCGAGGCGGTGGCCGCCCACCCGAAGGTGTTCAGTCCGCTGTATGTATACATGATCCAGGCCAGCGAACTCTCGGGCAGCTTCAGCCACATCCTGTCCCGCATCGCCGACTATCTTTCGCAACAGTTGGATACACGGAGCCAGGTCAAGGCGGCCATGATGTACCCGGCCATCATCGGGGCCATGGCCTTGATGACGACCGTCTTCATGCTGACCTTTGTCCTGCCCAAGTTCGTCATCCTTTTCCAGGGCAAGGAGGCCTTGCTGCCCTTGCCGACCAAAGTGCTGCTGGCACTGAGTTCGACGATGATCACATACTGGTACCTCTTCGTTCTGGGGGCTGCCGGCCTGGTGGTCGGCATTGTGCTGTTCAAGAGGACCGACACCGGAAAATATTTCTTCGATACGCTGAAGCTGAAACTCCCGATTTTCAAGAAACTGTTTCACTGCCTCTACCTGTCGCGGGGGCTGAAGACCATGGGCGAACTGGTCAACGCCGGCGTGCCCGTGCTGGAGACAATTACTATTACCAGCAAGGTCACCGGCAACATCCACTACCGCGACCTGTGGCTACAGGTGCGGGAGTCCGTTCAGCAGGGCAAGACCATCAGCCAGACTCTGCTTCGTTCGACCCTGATGCCGCGCGGCGTGACGCAAATGATCTCCGCGGGCGAGGAGTCCGGGAGCCTGGGCTCCGTCCTGGCCGACATCTCGGAGTTCTATGACCGAGAGTTGAAATCCGTGATCAAGACCTGTACCGCCGTAATCGAGCCCATCATGATCGTGGCCATGGGCGGCGTTGTCGGATTCATCGCCAGCAGCATAATGCTGCCGATTTTCAAGCTGTCGAGGGTTGTTCAATGAAAAAGGGCAAGCTGAGCACAACCGATCGACGCACCGCCAGTCGCCGCTCGGCAGGATTCACCCTGGTCGAGGTGCTTGTCGCAGTGGCTATAGTCGGTATCGTCTTTACTGTGCTGCTGGAGGCCTTCACGGTGGGGTTGCGAATGCTCGAACAGAGTCGCCACACGACCATCGCCGCCGGCCTGGCTGAAGAGATTCATGAGATGGTGTTGACGCTGCCGCTGTCGGACCCTGAGCAGCCGACAAACTGGGGCCTGGAGGCCGGCGAGTCGGCGCCGGACTTCGACGATCTGGACGATCTGGATGGGCTGGTTATTTCGCCGCCTTTGACCAGCGACGGCTTCGTCCTGGCCGACCGGGCCAACTACGCCCAGCAGGTGACCGTTGTCTCGGTCTCGGCCACCGACTTCAACCAGGTCGTCGCCGACGGTGCGTCCGACGTCTACCGAATCTCGGTGTCGATCACTTACCAGGGCGGCGAAGTGTGCCAATTGTCCTGGCTGCGGATGCCACTGCCCAGCGGCTTGTCGGCTAAGGATGGCGATGATGATGAAGACGGCGATGATGTGGACGATGACGATGACGATGATGACGACGATATGATGATGACGACGACAATAAGAAGAAGTCCCGGAAGAAGGGGAAGAAGCCCCGACACGACGACCTTCGTTGGTGGCCGCAGGAAGAGAGGCATGTAATGACCAAACAGAAAGCAGCCAGTGGATCGGCCCTGTTGATGGCGCTGATTTTCATGGCCATCTTTGGCGCATTGGCCGTCGGCTACCTTTCTGCAACCAGTGCGGACCTGGAGGCATCGAAGCGCTACCTGCAAAGCCGGCGGGCCCACCTGGCCGCTGAGACGGGGCTGAACCTGGTGCAGAACTTACTGCCGGACATCAGCGTACAGGACACCGAAACAGCCGACGAAACGCTCCAGGCCCTGGCCGACGGGCTGAACGACCAGTTTCAGGATAACATCTTCGCCGGTCAGCCGGCCGGCGTATCGGGCAACAGCCTGCAACTGCCGATCATCACCTTCAACTTTCCTGAAGGCGTGGCCCAACTGGACCTGCAAATCTATGCCAGTTCCGATGATCAGTACCGGGTGTGGAGTCTCGGCACCTCGGGCAATTGCCGCCAGAGGCTCATGCTGGACTTCCTGGCCCAGCGCGACATGTCACTGCTGGCCAACTTCGGCGTGGCCTCCAGGAGTCGCGTCAAGATGACCGGCAATACGAGCATCGAGGGGGCCAACGATTCGGCTGAAGGTTCCGTGCTGTCGACCACCCAGACCCACACCACCGCGATCGATATGGTCGGTAACATCGACATCTCGGGCGACGTGTCGATCACGAATCCGGCCGGCAACGTGCGACTGATCGGCAACTCGGATATTGGCGGCGAGATCAAGATCGGTGTCGACGAGCCGGCATTCCCCGAACTGGACGTTACGCCGTTTGAGTCCTACGCGACCAACATCGTCGATTCAAGCACGTCCACCACGGGCAACAAGTACTTTGAGAACATCCGGATCGAGGCCGATACGAACCCGACCTTCAGCGGCAACGTCACGATTCGTGGCGTGGTCTACATCGAGTCTCCGAACCGCGTCACCTTCACGGGCAACCTGAACCTGATCGGGACCGTAGTGGCCGAGGAACCGGACGGCGCTCTCGATCTGAACAACCACTACGTTCGCTTCACGGGCAACACGTCGACCAACGGCGTCGAGGCCCTGCCGGCGGGCGCCCAGTTCGACGGGTTACGCGACCTGACAGGTTCGTTCATACTCGTGCCGGGATACGAGCTGACATTCACGGGCAACTTTTCGACCATTAATGGTTCGATCGCCGCCAGCCAGATGAAGTTCACCGGCAATGCCGGCGGCACCATCAAGGGCAGCCTGCTCAACTATCACGATACTGAGTTCATGATGTCGGGCAACTCCAACATCACTATCGATCACAGCCAGTTGGGTGATCCGCCTGCAGGAATGATTTTTCCCCGAAAACTGGAATACCTTTCGGGGAGCTACGGGGAATAGCAGAATATCGCCGCACAGAACCTGGGGGGATATGTTATGAGACGTCAAAAAACGAGAAAGGGCTCGGCCCTGATCATGGTGTTCCTGTTTATGGCCGTATTCGGAGCCCTGGCGGTCGGCTACCTGACCGCCAGCAACGCCGACCTGCGTATGTCGCAGCTCTACCTGGACAGCCGCCGGGCGCATCTGGCCGCCGAGAGCGGATTGAACCTCATCCGCCGGACCATGCCGGAGATTGACGTTAAGGGCGCCGGTGACGCCGCCGAGATCCTGCAGGCCATTGCCGACGGGCTGAACGAGCAGTTTCAGGACAACCTTTTCGGCGGCGCGGCGGCAACCGTGGCCGGCGACGAGGTGGCGCTGCCGGCCATCGCGCTCAGTTTTCCTGAAGGTTCGTCGCAATCCCGGCTGGTGGTATACGCCATCTCCGACTCGGAGGTGGTTGTCGAAAGCCGCGGCACGGCAGGCAACAGCGCACAGACGATTGCCCAGAGTTTCAAGGCCACCGAAGACACACAGTTTCTGGGTTCCTTCGGTGTGGCCACCAAGGGCCGCATAAAAATGAGCGGCAGATCGAAAATTCGAGGGGCCAACAACTCGCAGGAAGGTTCTGTCCTGACGGTGACCTACGCCAATGGCTACGCGGTCAAGATGACAGGCAAGGCCAATATCTCGGGCGACCTGTCGATCGCCAATCCCAAGGGCAAGGTCAAGTTGAGAGGCAAGGCCGACATTGGCGGCGACATCAAGATCGGCGCAGCCGAGGCGGAATTCCCGGAGATCGATGTCAGTGTCTTCAAGCCCTACGCAACCAACGAGGTTAATCGCAAGACCAAGACCAGGGGCAACCGGTACTTTGAGAACATCCTCATCAAGGCCGGCACGAACCCCACATTCAAGGGCAATACCACGATTCGCGGCGTGGTCTACATAGAGTCGCCGAACAAGGTCAGGTTCAAGGGCAACGTTAAACTCACCGGCGTAGTCGTTGCCGAGCAACCGGACGGCAAGCTGAAACTGAACAAGAACTACATAAGCTTCGAGGGTAAGATAAAGACCAAGGACGTCACGGCTTTGCCGTCCGATTCCCAGTTCGATGGATTGCGCGACATGGACGGGGCGTTCCTTCTCGCCCGGGGGTACGAGGTGAAGTTCAAGGGCAATTTCGGCACCATCAACGGCACGATAGCTGCCAGTAAAATGAGGTTTTCGGGCAGAGCCAAGGGGACGATCAAAGGCAGCCTCATTAACTACGACGACACGGAGTTGAAGATAGGCGGCAACACCCGCCTGGCGATCAACCATGATGGCCTGAAAACCAATCCGCCGGGACTGGTGTTCTCGAAACAGTTGGTTTTCATGGGAGGCAGTTATGTTGAATGACGGGCTTCGGCCGAAGAGAAACTCACCGCACCCCGCGGCCCCGTCCGTCTGGTGGGGCCGCTGCGCACGGGCGGCTGCGGAAAACCTGCGACGGCAGCAGCCGGGCCGCAGGAAGGCCCGCCTTCGCGGAGGCTTCACCATGGTCGAACTGCTGATCGGCATGACTCTGTTGGCCATGATTCTGGCCACCATAGCCCTGGCCATGCAGGGCGCAACGGATACGGTCGTCTATGGCAACGAGAAGAGCCGGTCGCAGATGATGGCCACGCTGGCCCTGGACCGCCTGCGGACCGATCTGCGGCGGGCTGACAAGGTCGAACTGGTTTCGCCCTCCAAAGTGGTGGGGCTGGTCATGGCCGACGGCGAGTTGAAGGGCTACAGTTGGGGCGGCACGGACGGCGATCCACTGATCTATGCCGACGACGACAGCCCGGACGGAAACACCATGGTGGCCGACGTCGTGGAGTTCACACTGACCTCGATCGAAGAGTATAGCGCCGTCCGGGAAAAAGTGGTGGCGGTCAACGTGCACATCGTTCTGGAAGTGCGTTACGGACAGGCCACCACCCGGTTGGAAACCACGGTTCGCCCGCGGCGAAACATCATGTGAGCCCGCCGTCTCCAGTTCCCGATAGCTCATACCGGTCGCCCGCAGCATCTCGGTCCGCCCCATCTCCATGTAGATCGGATACCGGCTGCTGCTACAGCGGTTTGCAGTTTCACGTGGCCCACGCACCTGCGGACCGTGGCGCCTGCCGCGTCAAAAGTGCAAAACGTTCTAGCCGCAGCGGTCGACTTCCACAGAGCGAACCCGAAATTTCATGAGATGCGGCGGCAGACTCATCGGCAAGTGCTTTCCCTGTCTTATGATAGCGACAAAGAGAAGATTATGGCCGCAGAAATCGAGTTTTCAACCCTGTTCCTGCGCCGCCCTGGGTTTATAATTCAGTTAGTGGAACTGCTCCGAAGAGGGACCGAATCAGTGAGCGTGGGAAAGACGGAAAATCTCTATGTCACTCGGGCCGGTCTGAAGCTGCAACACGGCCTCGAGGTGTTCCAATTCGACCCGCGCGGGCTGATCTGTGCCGACCTGGGCAGCCACGTCGGCGGCTTCGTGGATTGCCTGTTGCAACGCGAGGCGGCCAAGGTCTACTCGGTGGACACCTCCTATGGAATCCTGGCCTGGAAACTCCGCAAGGACGAGCGAGTGGTGGTGATCGAGCGGACCAACGCCATGCACGTCGAGTTGCCCGAGCCGGTCGACCTGGTGACCATCGACGTCGGCTGGACGCCTCAGCGGCGCATCCTGCCGCGGGCACTGTCGCTCCTCGGCGACGGCGGCCGGGTGATCGCCCTGATCAAGCCGCAATATGAATCCATGGACTTCGAGCGCCGCGGAGGCGTGGTTCTGCCGGAGTTCATGCCCGCAATTCTCGACCGCGTGCGAGCGGCCATCGCCGAGTGCGGAGCCGACCTGCTGGCCGAGGCTCTGTCGCCGATCAGGGGAACCGGAGGCAACGAGGAGATGCTCTTTCTGCTGGCCCCGCAAAAGTGACCCCGTCGCACGGGCGGGCTCTGGCTAGCCTATTCGGCCAGCAGCTCGACCACCGCCTCTTTCATGCGTTTGACCTGCGGGCCGACAATCTGGTAGCGGACCTTTCCCTCTTTGTCGAGTATGACGGTCGTCGGCAGACCCTTGAATCCGGGAACCTTCTTCCTCACCTGCTCGCCGTTTGGCACTATGGCGTAGCTGATCTGGTTGAACCTGGCAAACGTGGTGACCTTCCGGGCAGGTTCGTCGGTGACCATCACCATCTCCAGTCCCCGGTCCTTGAACTCGTCATACAGGGCCACCAGGTGCGGCGTCTCGTCGATGCAGGGCGGACACCAGGTGGCGAAGAAGTTCACCAGCAGCACCTTGCCCCGCTTATCGGCGGTCGAAAACAGGTTGCCGGCCAGCGTGGTGCCGCTGAACTGGAGGTCGTAGAGACTCTTGCCCTTGGGGGCCACCTTGAAGTACTCTTCGCCCGACCCGCCAATCAGGCCGTAATAATCAGCCGCCAGAAGGATCAGCCCCCCGGCCACCAGCACTGCCATAATCGCCCACCGATCTCCTCGCACTGCTCTGTCCTTTCTATTGCTTGGCCACGATCCTGCGATCCTTGCGAACCTTGAAGACGCAATAGTCGCCGCACATGCTGCAGACCTCTTCGTTCTGCGGGCGGGCGGCGCTGCGCTTCTGCTGGGCCATGTGCGGGTCGATGCACAGGCTGATCTGGGCCTCCCAGTCCTGGGCGGCCCGGGCCTCGCTGATCTTGCGGTCCCACTCGGCCGCCCCCGCCACACCCTTGGCGATGTCGGCGGCATGAGCGGCGATGCGCGTGGCCATGACGCCGGTCCGCACGTCCTCGGGGCTGGGCAGCGACAGGTGCTCGCTCGGCGTGACGTAGCACAGGAAGTCGGCTCCCGCCGCCGCGGCGATCGCGCCGCCGATTGCGCTGGTGATGTGATCGTAGCCCGGGGCGACGTCCGTGACGATCGGACCCAACACGTAGAATGGCAGCCCGCCGGTCATCTCCTTCTGCAAGCGAATCTGCATCTCGACCTGGCCCAGCGGCACGTGGCCCGGCCCTTCGAGCATGACCTGCACGCCGCCGTCGGAGGCCACGCGGGCCAGCTCGGCCAGGACGCGCAGCTCGGCGATCTGGGCCGGGTCGCAGGCGTCGGCCAGTGCCCCGGGCCTCAGCCCGTCGCCCAGGCTAAGCACCACGTCGAACTCGTGGCAGATGGCGACCACCTCGTCGAATCGCTCGTAGAGCGGGTTCTCCCGGCCGTTGGTCTCCATCCAGGCTTCAAGGAAAGTGCCCCCGCGGCTGACCACGTCGCAGACGCGTGGCCGGCGGCGCAGGCAGTCGATCACTTCGCGCGTCACGCCGCAATGGACGGTCACGAAGTCAACGCCGTCCTGGCAGTGTGTGCGAATGGCCGCCAGCATGTCGTCGCCGCTCATGGCGGTCACGTTCTGGTGCTCGCGGACCGCGACGGCCGCCGCCTCGTAAATCGGCACGCTGCCCACGGTGACTGGACAGGCCTCCATCAGGGCCCGGCGAATTGCCCGCAGGTCGCCGCCGGTGGAGAGGTCCATGACCGCATCGGCCCCGGCCGCCACGGCCACCTCCAGCTTGACCTTCTCGTACCATGTCCATGCTGGTGCCGATGTTGGCGTTGACCTTCGTCCTCAGCCCCAGGCCGACCCCGCAGTACCGCGTCGCCCGGCGATTGAAGTTGGCCGGAATGATCACCTTGCCCTCGGCCATGCGGCTCCTCAGCACCTGAACGTCAAGCGACTCGTCGGCCGCCACCTGTTTCATGGCCTCGGTAACCTGTCCCTGCCGGGCTGCTTCCAACTGCGTCAAACTCACTGCCGCTTCTCCTTTCGCCGCGTCTGTGGGCGACGGTTGATGCTCATGACTTGAAAACCCGTGCGCGTCCTTCACCGGCCCCACGGCGGCCCTGCAATTAAAACGTAAACTCGCTCACCTCGCGACCGGTCTCGGTCGCCGGGCCGCTCTTTTTGTGCTGGCGCTTGGCGGTCGGCTTTTTCGCTTTCGCTTTTCTCTGCCGAACCTTGGCCTTCTTGGCCCCGGCCGGAGCCTTGTCGCCGGAGACGGGCGTTTCGGCCTCGGGCTTGTCGCGGCACAGCTTGACCAGGGCCTGCAACTCCCGCTGCGTCAAGGGCCGGAACTTCCGCGTGCCCAGCCCTTTGAGCGTCAGGCGGCCGATCCGTGTCCGCGTAAGGTTCTTCACCGGGTGGTTCAACTTGGCCAGCATGCGGCGGACCTGGCGGTTGCGTCCCTCGCGCAGTGTGATTTCGATCAGCGAGCGACGACCGCCGCGATGCAGCACCCGCACCTGCGAACTCCTGGTCCGCCCCTCGTTCAGCCAGACGCCGGAGATCAGCTTCTGGACGTCCTGGCCGGTCATCTGGCCGGCGATCTCGACCTCGTAAGTCTTGTGCGTCAGCCGGGCCGCCAGCTCGCCGTCGTTGGTCATGATCAGCAAGCCCCGGCTGTCGGCGTCCAGCCGCCCCACGGGGTAGACCCGCTCGGCTATTCCGGCCGTCAGGTCCGCCACCTTGGGCCGACCGTAGGGGTCGCTGTTGGTGCAGATCATGCCCTTGGGCTTGTTGAGTAGAAAGTAGACCTTCCGCTCGGCCCGCACGCGGTGGCCGTCGATGCGAATGTCGTCGCTGCCCAGGGTCGCCTTGTCACCCACGGTGGCCACCTTGCCGTTGACGGTCACGCGGCCGCCCTCGATCAGCTCCTCGCACGATCGGCGGCTGCCGTGCCCGGCGTGGGCCAGAATCTTGTGAATTCGCTGCTGCACTGAATCTTTACCCCAGGTCTACGCCGCTGAGCAAAACGGTCAAACCGTTGTCGCTCCTCAGGGCGTACTCGCCTATCGAGGCCGGCACGAGCACCGTTTGCCCCCGCCTGACCGGCAACGATTCGTCATCGTCGCCCGGCGAGAGAAAACCCTCGCCCTTAACAATCATAGCACATTCAAAGCCGCGGTCCAGTCTGCGTGTCAGGGCAGCCCGGTTGATTACGGCTCGGTGCAAGTATAATTTGTCGCATTCAACCAGGCTCTCCAGATGAATGCCGCCGGTGTCGACCACGATCCCCAGGCCGCCGGCCGCCGGCAGCGGGCCGGCGAAGTTGATACAATCGAGAGCCTGCTCCAGGTGGAGTTCCCGCGACTTTCCGGCCTCATCGACGCGGCCCCAGTCCCAGACGCGGTAGGTCGTGTCACTGGGCTGCTGGAACTCGGCCAGGACAATCCCGGCCCCGATGGCGTGCAGTCGGCCGGCCGGGATAAACAGGAAATCCCCGGCCCGCACCTGCTGCTCGACGAGCAGGTCTTCGAGCTGCCCGGCCGCGGCGGCCTTGCGGAACTCATCGCGGTCGACCCCCGGGGCGAGGCCGGTAATCAGCCGCGCCCCCGGGTCGGCCTGCAGGATGACCCAGCATTCGGTCTTGCCGTAATCTCCGATGCCGTGCCGGGCCATGTAGGCATCGTCCGGGTGGACCTGGATGCTCAGGTCGTCCGAGGCGTCGATGATCTTCACCAGCAGCGGAAACCGCTCGCCCCAGGCCGACGGCGCCGGCCCCCCGAACAGCTCCTCGGCGTGCGACTCGACGATCTGCCGCAAAGACCGCCCCTTGAGCGGCCCGGCCGCCACGTGCGAAGTGCCGTGCGGGTGGTCGGCCACCTCCCAGCTCTCGCCGATCTTCCGATC
>JAACEH010000049.1 GCA_011682595.1 Anaerolineaceae bacterium | reverse complement strand
GGGCCGGGCAGACGCCCTTGCGTCCGCCGCTGAAGCCGGCCATGAAGTGCGGCTCAACCAGGCCGGTGACTATCCGCAGGTCGGCCTCGGCGAAGCGCTTGTTCAGGTAGACCGGCGGCCAGTCGCTGACCCTGACCAGTGTCGCCCGGTCGCGCGGCCGGTGGTCGAAGACCTCGATGCGCTCGAGGATCTCCCGGCCGACCAGCAGCTCGCGCTCGGCGGCCGTCGACTCGCGGTGCAGTCCGGTGCCGATGATGATGACCATCTGCGAGTCGGCGATGCCGTTGTGGTTCAGAATCTCGAGCAACGGCGGCAGGATGGCCCGGTTGGGCACGGGCCGGGTGATGTCGCTGATGGTGATGGCCACCGTGCGGGGGTTCTTCGCTTTGACGATCGACGGCAAGGGCGGCGAATCGATCGGCTCGGCCAGCAGGGCTCGCCGGACTTCCTTTTCGGCGTCGGCCGCCGCGGGAACGTCCTCTCCCCGGAGCACCTGTGCCGAGTCCGGTACACTGAGTTGCATCCCCGTCTTGCCGTAGAGCAGATCAACGGTCTTCATGGGCAACTCCCCGGCGGCAGGCGGCCCATCAGGCCCGTGCCGCCGTCCCACACTTCCATGAGGTTATGGGCGGTGTGCCAGCCCGTGGGCTGCTTGCGGTTTCTGAAACCCTCTATGGCCAGGCAGGTCAGCAGCCGCGAGTAGGTGGCCCAGATGCTGCTCTGTCCGGGGCCGACGGGCGTGGTCCGGGAACCGAAGTAATAGGTCTCTTGCCTGCGGTGAGCGGCATAGCCCCCGTCGTCGTTGCGACAGACCTCGAGGCCGGCTTCCAGACGGTCGAAGGCCTCCAGGATCCGGTCCCGGTATTGCGTGCCCTGCAGGCCGAGATTCGAGAGGATGATTGCCGCATCGTAGTCCAGGCAATCTTCGCCCCCCGTGCCCGACTCGTATCCGAACAGGCCGTCCGGCTGCTGGAGCGACAGGGTTGTTTCAATTGCCCGGTCGGCGTGTGGAATCTCGCGTTTCATGACCACGTAAACCGGGTACAAGTGCATGGCTCCGGCCATCGCGTTGCGGCGCTCGCTCCGACCGCCGTCGTGAAACCCCGTTTCGGGGTCGCTCTGCTCGTCGCAGAAATCCAGCAGGTCGCCTACGGCCTCGATCGCCCCCGGCTCGTTGCGGCGGGCCGCCGATTCCAGCAACATGACCGCCGCGTCCATCATCATGTTGCTGGCGTACCAGTAGTCCGACAGGTCCAGACTCTCGCACCAGGAGCGCATCCGGCCGCGGCCAATCCATTGAACGACAGCATCGAGCCGCCGCCGGGCCGGCCGGCCCGGCGCCCCCAGCGCCTCCAGGGCCATCAGGGCGTGGCGCGTGCGGTGCAGCAGGGCCCGGTCTCTGGCATATCCCGGCTGCAAGTTGTGCTCGGCGATGTCCTGGTCCTCGAACCAGCCGTCGGGTCGCTGGCAGTCGCCGATCCGCGCCGCCCAGCGGGCCAGGTCCTGGTCGCATAGTTCGCGGGTCCAGCCCAGCAGTCCAGCCAGCATGGCCGCCAGCGAGCTGCCGATCAGCGTCGGCCCCGAGGCGTTGCTGAACCGGAAATCCCAACTGTCGCCGATCCTTGTGCTCCGCAGATAGTTGGTTGCAGCCACCCTGATCCGACTGAGGTCTGCCATCTTTCGCTCTCTCCTCACTTAGGCGACCAGTACTGCCCTGGGGCCTCCTGGTGACCGGTATTGTACCGAAACTTACCTTCCACCGGCCAAGGTTATCAGACCACAACATGCCGAGGACAGGAAGCGTTGAGCCTGCCTTCAGAGCCTGGTTGCTCGCCCGGCGGCAAAGGGCCCGCCCGGCCGAGGAAACAAAGGTCCAGCGACGCGATCAGCACCTCCCGGCCGGACAATCTTGTTCGGGTCTTCTGTTGAGAATGTCGCTCCCGGAGCGTACAGTATTCCAATCGCAGGTGCACGAAAAGGAGAATCCCATGGCCGACCAGCCGAACATCGTTTTCATTTTCACCGACCAGCAGTCGGCCGAGGCCATGAGTTGCGCGGGCAACTGCGAAGTTAACACGCCGGCCATCGACTCGCTGGCCGCCCGAGGGACGCGATTCGACCGGGCCTACTGCACACAGCCCTTGTGCAGCCCGAGCCGGGCCAGCATGTTTACGGGGCTGATGCCGCAGCAAGCGGGCGTGCCGGAGAACGGCATGGGCATCGGCGAGCACGTCGCCGGAGGCGAGTTGGGCCACCTTTTCGAGGCCGCCGGGTACGAGTGTGCTTATGGCGGCAAGTGGCACGTTCCCGAAATCGCCATCCCCGAGGGGCACGGGTTCCGGCGGATTTGCGGCTTCGACGACAGCCGCCTGGCCGACTCCTGCATCGAGTTTCTCCGAGAGCGGCGCGACCGCCCGTTCCTGCTGGTGGCCTCGTTCGACAATCCGCACAACATCTGCGAGTGGGCCCGCAACATGACTCTGCCCTGGGGACCGATCGGCGACCCGCCGCCGGCCGACCAGTGCCCCGCCCTGCCAGCCAACTTTAACGTGCCGGACGACGAGCCGGAGATGGTTCGCGCCGAACAGCGGCAATCGTGGACGATTTACCCGACGCGCCATTTCACCGACCAGCAGTGGCGGCAGTACCTGTGGGCCTACTGGCGGCTGGTCGAGAAGGTCGACGCCGAGATTGGCCGCATCCTGAAGGCCCTCGGGAAACTCGGGCTTGACGACAACACGGTGGTGGTCTTCTCGAGCGACCACGGCGACGGTCATGCCGGGCACCGCTGGAGCCAGAAGTGCGTGCTCTACGAAGAGGCGGTGCGCGTGCCGCTGGTGGTTCGCTTCAAGGGCTGCACCCCGGCCGGCGCCGTGGACCGCGAGCACCTGGTCTCGACGGGGCTGGACCTGATGCCGACGCTCTGCGACTGGGCGGGCATCGCTCCGCCGGACGGTCTGCGGGGCCGCAGCCTGCGGCCGCTGGCCGAGGGCCAGGCGGTCGGCTCGTGGCGCGACCAGGTGGTCATCGAGACGGTCTTCGACGGCAAGTTCAGCCTCGGCACGCGCGGCCGGGCACTGGTGAGCGACCGCTTCAAGTACATTGTCTACGACCGCGGCCGCCCGAGGGAACAACTGTTCGACCTGGCCGACGATCCCGGCGAAACGCGCAGCCTGGCCGGCGACCCCGGGTTCGCCGAGGCCCTGGGCGATTGCCGCCGCCGGTTGGCCGCCTGGTGCGAGGAGGTCGAGCCGCCCGGGCGCAGAGGCTTCCGCGTGCCGGGGCATGAGTATCGGTAGGGCCGGTTTCAGAGCCACCTCACCTGGCGCCGCCGTGGAAAATCCGAGGACAGCCAGAACCGACGGGAGCCATTCGCCTCATGACCCTTATGGCCATTGTTCTCTGTCTGCTGGCTGCGGCCATGCATGCCGGGTGGAACTTATTGGGCAAGCGGCATCACCCCTCGGTGGGCTTCTTCATGGTTTCGCTGGCCGTCGGCGTGGCCATGCTGGCCACCGTGTCGTGGCGGTGGTGGTGGGCCGTGCCGGGTTTCCCCGCCGAGGTGTGGTGGATGCTCCTGGCCACCAGTGCCTGCCAGGGGTTCTATTTTGTCTCGCTGTCCGGGGCTTACCGTCACGGGCACATGTCGGTCGCCTATCCCCTGGCCCGCTCGCTGCCGGCCCTGGCCGTCCCGGCCCTGACCTACTGGCTCGGCCAGGGCAAGCCGGTCACGTTGCTTTGTGTCGCCGGGATCGCCCTGATCGTCCTGGGGGCTATCACCCTGCCGATGCGGCGGCTGGGCGAACTGCGGCTGAAAAACTATCTGAACATCAGTTCCGCGTTCGCGGTTCTGGCGGCGGTCGGCATTACCGGCTTCTCGGTGATCGACGACCGGGCCCTGCGGGTCCTTCGCGCCGACCAAGGGCTGGGCCTGTCGAAGATGGCTTCGGCCCTGTCCTACTTTCAGTTCGAGATGCTGGGCACGGTGCTGTTTCTGGCCCCGTACGTTTTTCTGCGCCGCCGGGGTCGCCAGGCGGTGGGCGAGGTTGTTCGCACCAAACGCCCGGTCATTGTCCTGACGGCCTTCGGCCTGGCGGCAACCTACTCGCTGGTCCTGACGGCCATGGGCTACGCGGACAACGTCTCCTACGTCTACGCCTTCATCCAGCTCGGCATCCCGCTGGGGGCTCTGGCCGGGATGCTCATTCTCCGTGAACCGCGCTTCGCCGCCAAGTACGTCGGCGTAGCCCTGATCCTGGCCGGCACGGTCCTGGTGGCCCTGGGGTAAGGGGCGCTGACCGAAGCCGCCTACCAGAGTCGCTGACGATAAAGCTTTCCGGGTGGGTGAACCGTTAGGTTCACCCACCCGGATTCATTCCCCGGCGACGGGGGTGGCATGCGTCGCTTGCGACGCATGTTCCGGAATTCTACGACATGGGCTGGCCCTCCTTCGCTGAAGCTTCGGAGGACAGGCAAGCAGCCCATGCCACCCATCACATGAAAAATCCACCTACCCGGTACGGGCCAACTCCGGCAAACGTGACCTGCACCCCAATGCCCAATGCCCCGCCGTCAGACAATCCCGTTGACGGTCAGGCGGCCACCCGGTACCATGAACACCTCGCTCCGGTTCGCCATCTGCGGGAGAAACCATGGACAGCCAACAACGCGTCGGGGAATTCCGTAAGAACTACGAGGCCATTCGGGCCGAGGTGGCCAAGGTGATGGTCGGCCTGGAAGAGGCGATCGAGCAGGTGCTCTGCTGCCTCCTGACCGGCGGCCACGCCCTGCTGGAGGGCGTGCCGGGCATCGGCAAGACCATGCTCATCCGCACCCTGAGCGAGGCCCTGGACCTGCGTTTCAGCCGCATCCAGTTCACCCCCGACCTGATGCCGGCCGACATCATCGGCACCAACATCGTGGTCGACGACGGTCGCGGGGGCCGCGAGTTCCGCTTTCAGCAGGGCCCGATTTTCGGCAACCTGATCCTGGCCGACGAGATCAACCGGGCCACGCCCAAGACCCAGTCGGCGGTCCTGGAGGCCATGGCCGAACAGAGCGTCTCGGTGGCCAAGACCATCCACCGTCTGGAGGCCCCGTTCTTCGTCCTGGCCACCCAGAACCCGCTGGAGATGGAGGGCACTTACCCCTTGCCGGAGGCCCAGCTCGACCGCTTCATGTTCAAGGTGCTGGTCGGCAGCCCCAGCCTGAGCGAGTTGACGACCATCCTGGACCGCACGACCGGGGCCGAGACGCCCGTGGCCGGCAATGTGATCGGCCGCCGGGAGCTTCTGGCCATGGGCGACCTGGCCCGCGAGGTGCCGGTGGCCAGCCACGTCAAGGAGTACATCGGCCGCATTATCCTGGCCACCCACCCGGGCAGCGAGTTCGAGACCGAGTCGACGCACAAGTACATTCGCTACGGAGCCAGTCCGCGGGCCGCCCAATCCATCATCCTGGCCGCCAAGATCAACGCCTTGCGGCAGGGTCGCTACAACGTGGCCTTCAGCGACATCCGCCGCGCCGCCGCGCCCGCCCTGCGTCACCGGCTGATTCTGAACTTCGAGGGCGAAGCCGAGGGCGTCAGCCCGGACGACCTGGTCGACCAGGTCCTGACGGCCGTCCCCGAAGCCCTGACGGTGTGACCAAGCAAGGGCGGGCTAATCGTGGACCACTCACCAGACGACAACCTGTACAACCGAACGCTTGCCACTCGAGAAATCGCCGGGGAGGTTGATCCGCGGGTGGTGGTTTGCGCGGACGATGCCCTGGAGCGGTTGGCGGAGGTTTGTGGCCGGGTGACCGGGTCCGGCGGCGGTGCGGAAAGAGGCGTTGCCCTGCTGATGGACGTGCGGACGGGCCAGGTGGCCGGGGCCGAGGCGGTCGGGCGGTTAAAGGGGGCCGGGTGGCGGGCCGAGGAAATAGTCGTGCCGGACCCCTCGCCGGGCGAGTCGCCGATCTGTGATGACCTGACCAAGGCGGCCCTGGAAGAGCAAATCGGCGAGGCGCTGCTGCTGGTGGCCGTGGGCAGCGGGGTGGTCAGCGACCTGACCAAGTGGCTGGCCGGCGACCGCGGGATTCCTTACGTCTGTTTCGCCACGGCCTGCAGCATGACCGGTTACGCGTCGGCCAACGTCGCTCCGGCCATCAACGGCGTGAAGACCCTGCTGCGGGCCCGCCCGCCGGCGGCCGTGCTGGCTTGCCCGGGAATTCTTCGCGACGCGCCGGCCGAGATGACCGCCGCCGGGCTGGGCGACGTGCTGGCCCGCAGCGTCAGCTCGATGGACTGGCGGCTCAACCATCTGCTGTTCGGCGACCAGTACGTCGAGCAGGCGGTTGACCTGCCGGCCGGCGTCGAGCCGCTCTACCTGGAGCGGCCCGAGAGGTTGCGCGACGGCGACGGCCGGACAATCGAGGCCCTCTTTGCCGCCCTGCTGTTGGCCGGCCTGTCGATGACCCTGGCCGGCACTTCCAGTCCCGCCTCGGGCGGCGAGCACCTGATCTCCCACACCCTCGACGCCATGTCCTCATCGGACGGACAGGCCCACGATCTGCACGGCCGCCAGGTCGGCGTGGGGACGATTCTTGCCGCCGAATTGTACGAGCGGCTGTTGGCGATTGAGGCGCCGCAACGGGTCGAACCGCAGGCGGCGATCGACGCCGATTTCTGGGGTCCGCTGGCCCAGGTCGTGGCGGGCCACTATGCGGAGAAACTTCCCCGGCTGCAGGCGGCCAGGGAGAAGTTGTCCGACCCGCCCGAGTGGCGACGCCTGGCCGCCACCTTGCGTCCGATGCACCGCCCGCCGCAGATCATTCACGATTGCCTCAAGCGGGCCGGGGCGGCCACCCGGGCCGGCGATATTGGCTGCGACCGGGAGCGACTGCTGGCGGCCTTCGTGCACGCCCACCAGATGCGCTCCCGCTTCACGATCCTGGACCTGGCTCTGCTGGCCGGCCTGATGCCCGCGGCCGCCGAAGAGATAATAGATCGTTGGGCCGGTCATACGTAGGAGTGTTGTCGGGCGACTGTCTGTTCTCGTCGATCAGCGTTGAGAAGGTCGGCCGGATGAAACGCATGCTCAAGAGCAGCAGTTCGCCACCGGCGGCTGACACGCCCTTCGGTTATTCGGGCTGACCCACGGCGTCTGTTGCCTTGCGCCGCACCGGCAGGTATCATATCCGGCTTGGCTGGTGTCTGTTGAAGGCGCCGTGTGAGAGCACCCAGGAGCGGTATTATGAGCGGCACACCGGCAGTCAGTGTCATTGTTCCCGTCTACAACGGCGAGCGGTTTTTGAAGCAGACGATCAACAGCGTTCTGGCCCAGACGTATCGCGACTTCGAGGTCGTGGTCGTCAACGACGGCTCGTCCGACGGGTCGCGGGCGATCCTCGACGGCTACGGCGACCGGCTGCGCGTCTTTCACCAGGAGAACCGCGGCGCACCGGGAGCCCGTAACCGCGCGATCTGTGAAGCCCGTGGCGAGTGGATCGCCTTTCTCGACCACGACGATCTGTGGGAGCCCGACAAGCTTGAAGTGCAGCTCAAGGCCCTGCGTCGCGACGACGATCTGCTCCACGCCGAGGCCCGCGTTATCAACGGCGACGGCCGGGTCATCAGGGAAGCCTTCAGCCACCAGGAGGACTGGCCCGAAGAACGCACCTGCCTCGAACGCGTCATTCGCCACAACCCGGTCTATGTGTTGACCGCGCTGGTTCGCCGCGAGGCCGTCCTGAAGCTGGGAGGGCTGGATCCGAACGACCGCTTCGGAACCGACGAGTACCTGCTGTGGATGCGGCTGCTGGCCGCCGGGTATCGCGCACGGTACCTCAACCGGATCGTGGCCTCGTATCGCGTCCACGGCGGCAATGCCTCGGGTAACCACACGCAGATGATCTATGGCGAGATCTACGCACTGGAGCACCTGTATGCCGAGTTCGGCTCGGCCTTCACCACGTCGCTGGGCCAGGTCTTTCACGACAAGATCCACCAGCTCTACTACAACTACGGCTGGCGGCTGTTCGAGGTCGGTCGTGTCGATGAGGTGGGGCGCTGTTTCCGCCGGGCCGTGCACCACAAGCCGACGTCATGGCGCTGCTGGCTATGCGCGGCGGCCGGCTCGCTGCCGAGGGGTTGCCGGGTGCTCCCGGTCGTACGCCGCCTGGTCGGTCAGTCGCACGTTGTGTCCGAGCAGAACGGCTGGTACGGGTGACTCGTGGCGGCGGGCCTCGTCGCGCGGCGTTTCGATGACCGGCGAAGACCGGCCCCGAGCGCGTCAGGACGGCCCGTTACAGGATCGGGTTATTGTCCTGGGCGACCTGTATTCTCTGCTGCAACTTCGGGTGCTCGGCGAAGAA
>JAACEH010000323.1 GCA_011682595.1 Anaerolineaceae bacterium | reverse complement strand
CCGTCCGGCACACCCGTTCGCGGCACCGTCGTATTCGCCCACGAGTTCAACGGCGATCGCAACAGCGCCCTGAGGTACACGGCCGGGCTGCCGGAGATGGGGCTGCGGGTGATGGCCTTCGATTTCCGCGGCCACGGGGGAAGCGCCAGCGAGACGGCCTATCGCCCGAGCCACTGGGTGACCGACCACGAGGTCAACGACCTGCTCGGGGCCATTGCCTACGTCGAGTCGTTTCCGGGCAGCGCGGACCTGCCGCTGTGCGTGATGGGCGTCAGCCGCGGGGCCTGTGCCGCCGTGCTGGCCGCCACCCAGGCCCGCAACGTCCGGGCCCTGATCCTCGACGGGGTCTTCAGCACCGACCTGATGGTCGAGAGCATCATGAAACGCTGGGCCGTCATCTTCGCCTCGATTCACCTGGCCCGCTCGAACCATCCACCCGAGGTCTTTGCCCTTCTGCGGGTCATGACCGTACTGTACGCCGAGTTGACCATGAGGGTCCGTTACCCCCTGGTCCGCAAGGCGCTGACCCGGCTGGGCGACATACCCGCACTGTTCCTGTACGGCGAGGGCGACGCCTACGTCGAGAAGCGACAGCGGCTGAAGGTCTACCGGGCCAAAGCGGGGCTCAAGCAGATGTGGGAAGTTCCCAAGGCCAAGCACAACCAGGCGGTGGTCGCCGACCCGGACGGATACAGAAAGCGGATCGTCGAGTTCCTGGAGAAGTTCATGCTGTCTGCCGGACGGGAGGGCTCCAGAGGTGGCGCCTGAGGTGTCACGAGTGCTGAATCCTCTGCTGACCAGATTGCTGGGCTGGGAAGCCCATCGCATGCGGCGGGTCTTCACCCGCAGCCTCGCTCGCTGCGAGCACGTGCAGAGAAAGTTCCTGATGGCCCGGCTGCAACGCAACGCCGCCAGCAGCTTTGGCCGCGACCACGGCTTCGGCTCCATTCGCACGATCGACGATTTCCGCAAGGCGGTGCCCGTAAGCACCTACGACGACTACCGGCCTTACATCGAGCGGGTTCGCCGGGGCGAGGTCTCGGCCATGTTCGGCCGCGGGCAGAAGGTGCGAATGTTCGCCATGACTTCCGGCACGACGAACAAGCCGAAGTACGTTCCCGTATCGACCGGGTTTCTGAAGGAGTACCGCCGCGGGTGGATGGTCTGGGGGATCAACGCTTTCGCCGATCATCCGCAGGTCTGGGAAGGCAGGATTCTGCAACTGGTTTCGGCCATGGACGACGAGACGGCGCCCTGCGGTCTGCCCTGCGGGGCCATGTCGGGGCTGACCGCCCAGGTGCAGCGAAAGGCGGCCCGCAACCTCTACGCCCTGCCGGCCTGTTGTGCCGCCGTCAAGGACACCCCGAGCAAGCACTACGTGGCCCTGCTGCTGGCCCTGCGGCAGCACACGCTGACCATCCTGTCGGCCAACCCCAGCACCCTGCTGGCCCTGGCCCGGACCATGGACGAGCGGAAGGAACAGTTGCTTTGCGACCTGCGCGATGGGACACTCTCCGAGGGGCTCGACCTGCCGGGTCCGGTGCGCCAGGCTCTGGGCCGCCGGCTGAGGGCCGAGCCCGGGCGCTGCCGGGAACTTGAGACGATCATCCGCCGCACGGGCACGCTCTATCCCAAAGACGCCTGGCGTCTGCCGCTGCTGGGCTGCTGGAAGGGCGGCACGCTGACGCTGTACCTGCGGGAGTTTCCGCGCTATTTCGGTGATGCGCCGGTGCGGGACATCGGCCTGATCGCCAGCGAGGGGCGGATGACCATCCCCTTGAGCGACGACGGCTCGTCCGGTGCGCTGGACCTCGGGGCAGCCTTTTTCGAGTTTCTGCCAGCCGCAGGCGGCCGGCCCGCAGGCGACCGGACGCTGCTGCCGAATGAGCTTGAGGTGGGCGGCCAGTACTTCCTGGTCTTAACGAGCTCGGCCGGCCTGTACCGCTACAACATCGGCGACCTGGTGCGGGTGACCGGCTTTGTGGCCGGCTCGCCGATGCTGGAGTTTCTGAGCAAGGGGGCCCATTACTCGAACCTGACCGGCGAGAAGTTGTCCGAGCACCAGCTGGTGGGGGCGGTCGATGCCGCCCTCAGCGAAACGGGGTTGGCCCTGGCCTCCTACTGCCTGGCCGCCACCTGGGGCAGCCCGGCGGCCTGCTACTCGTTTCTTGTCGAGGAGTCCTCGGCCGGCGATCGGCGGGTGCTCCAGAAGTTCCTCAACCTCCTGGAAGAGCGGCTCCGGGCCGACAACATCGAGTACGACAGCAAGCGGCAGAGCGAGCGCCTGGGGCCGATTCGGGCCAAAGTGGTGGCCGACGGGACGTGGTTGAAGTACGATATGGCGACAATCGCCGAACGGCGGCGCGGACTCGAGCAGTACAAGCACAAGTTTCTGGTCGGCGACGTCGAGTTCGAAAGGAAGTTCGCCGCCGTGGCCGGCTACGAGGAAATCTCGGCCGTTGCGGGCAAACAGGGGGGTTGCCGGCGTGCACCTTAAGGTAGTGGCCTGCGAAATTGCCGCAACGAGAGATATATCACTGTGCCGCCCAGGCCCTGAACACGGTCAGCATCGACCTGCTGAGCCAGGGGCTGCACGACAACAGCGATCTTCTGCGCAAGACGTTGCAGGAGCACATCAGCGCGATTGACTGCTCGAAGTTCGACGCCCTTCTGCTGGGTTACGGGCTGTGCAACAACGGCATCGTCGGTCTGCAGGCGCCGCAGGTCGAACTGGTGGTGCCCCGGGCGCACGACTGCATCACCTTCCTGCTGGGCAGCAAGGAGCGCTACGCCGAGGAGTTCGACAGCCACCCCGGCACCTACTATTTCAGCAGCGGGTGGCTCGAGTACCCGGACCGCAAGGGCGACAAGCCGGAACTCATGTCCAACAGCGGCCTCGGTGAAGGCTACGCGAAGTACCGCAACTACGAGAAACTGGTCGAGCAGTACGGCCAGGACAATGCCCGCTACCTCAGCGAGTTCATGAACCAGTGGGAGCAGCACTACACCCACGGGGTGCTGATTCTTTTCTCAAGCACCTGGACTTCGATCGGCGGGTGACCGAGATATGCATGGAGAAGGGCTGGGAGTTCCTGCGCTTACAGGGCGGCCTCGATCTGTTGCAGGACTGGCTCGACGGCCGATGGGACGACGGGCGGTTCCTGCGCGTGCCGCCGGGCCAGGTGGTCATGGCCGACTATCGCGGCGGCATCGTCAAGGCCGTCACCGCCGAGGAGTTCGGGGAGACCGAAAATGAGTGAGCTACTGGACCTCCTTCGCATACTCGGCCCGGGCAGGGCCCTGCGGATGAAGCGTCGCTACGACCAGGCCCTGCCGCACATTCGCGGCTACGTTACCACCCGGGTCCTCTGGTCGCTGATGGCCTGCGGGCTGGCCGACCGGCTGCTGGACGTTGAAGAAGTTGAGGTCGGCGAGTTCGTCCGCCGCAAGGGACTCGACGCTCACGTCATGACCTCCATGCTGAGCTACCTGGACGGCATTTCGCTGCTGCGCTTCGAGGGCGGGCAGGTCCGCCTGCTGGAGGCCGGCCGCCACATGGTCGAGGACACCCGCGGGCTGTTCGAGCTTGCCTACGCCTACGAGCCGCTGTTTGTGAACCTGACCGACCTGTTGACCCGCGGCAAAAAGTTCGCCGACGGCGACGTCCGCCGGCGCATCGAGTACGTCGGCCGCGGAAGCGGAATGCTGTGCCGCGACCTGCCCTACCCGGTCATGGCCGACATCATCGCCCGGAACAAGTGCCGCCGCGTGCTCGACCTTGGTTGCGGCGACCTGGCCCTGCTGTTTTTTCTCGGCCAGAAGTTGCCCGACCTGACGGCCGTGGGCATCGATATCGACGCCGAGATGGTCGCCTACAGCCGCCGCATTCTGGCCGAGAGTCCCTACGCCTCGCGCATCGAAGTGGCCGAAGGCGACCTGCGTCGGCTGGACGACCTGGTCGCCTCGGGGCGGCTGGCCGACGTGGATTGCGTCACCGCGGTCGATACGTTTCACGAGTACCTGTGGGGCGGGACCGATGAGATCCTGGCCGCCCTGAAGCACCTGCGCAGCCAATTCCCCAAGGCCCTGTTCGTCGTCGGCGAGTTCTGCAACCAGCCGCACGAGTCGCTCCGCAAGCGCCCGACGGCGTTCCTGGAGCACCACCTGTTCCACGACCTGACCAACCAGA
>JAACEH010000048.1 GCA_011682595.1 Anaerolineaceae bacterium | reverse complement strand
CCGCGCACCTTGCGGCGGGCCAGCGTCTTCGGCTGCCTGGTGATGATCATCGAGGGTCAGTCGGGCTCGGGTCCCGAAGGGCGGAACCTGGCGGCCAAGGCGGCCCTGTACCGCCGCCTGTACGACAAGGAGCTGGCCAAGGTGCGCGTCAAACTCGACCGCGACGGCGACGGCTACGTCGACGACATGCGCTCGCCCGGAAGCATCCGCCTGCAGAGGGGCTGAGACGACCGTAGCGCACTAAAGACAAGAGAACTTCCAGAGGAGAAACGAAATGACCGGACGTGGCATGTCGCTGATCGCAACCGTTCGACGGGTCCTGTCGGCCCTGCCGGGTGCGGCCAGCGCCCGGATCGTTCGCGATCGGCTCAAGCTGGAGCTGCCCCTTTCGCAGCAGGTGGCCCACCTGGTCCAGCCGGTCGGCTCCGAGCAACTGGCCTGGCCCGAGTCGGCCCAGTGGCAATATGAGCTGAACGTCTTCGTCCTGGCCACCGTCGGCCGCGGGCGGCCGGGCACCGCCGCCCAGCAGCGGCTGGCCGACCTGCACGACGCGGCCCTGGCGGCACTGGCCTCCGACGCCACGCTCGGCGGGTCGCTGGCCGACGGGCCGCCCGGCGGACACGCCGATCTGAAGGGCCTGCTGGCGGGCTTTCGTCGCGGCGAAACTGCGGCCGAGAAGAGCAAGCCCGGCGATCCGCTGGCCGTGGCCACCGTCTGCGGGCTTTGCCTGCTGACCGACTCGCCGAGTGAGTCGACCACGCTGGACGGTTCGCCGCTCTTTGACAGCGGGCCCAACGACCTTGTGGCCGACAGCCCGCGCCGCGAGACGGCCGACCGGCTCTTCAACGGACTGCGCGGGGTCCTGGTGGTCGATCTCGGTGAGCGGCCCAGGCAGATCGTCCAGGTCGGGCGCCTCTCGGCGGCCAGCGCCGCCGGGCTGGCCCAACTGGAATCGGCCGTCGAGGCCAAGATAGACGGGCAGACCCACCAACTCATGGCCCGCGACGGGTCAACCTACTCGACGGTTCGGGTGGAACGATTCATTCGCCGCGGGCCGGTCGAAGTCGGCGACCACCGGCACCGGCCCTACCGCATCGAGTACACCGAACTGCTTCGCGACGAGGACTAGGAGACTCATCATGGGGTTCTCGACAATCGAAATTACGAGCGTTCGCGCCTTGCCGGTCGTCCTGGCCGTTGGCGACGACGGCCGGGCGCACGCTGAAGCGACTTTCGCCGAGGTGGTCTTCGAGTCCACGGCCCAGGACAAGCACCACCAGGTTTACGTTGACGGCCGCCTGGCCGGAACGACCCTTTCGACTGCGGACCGCGTGATACAGGCCGCCGTGCCTGAGGCGGCAGCCAGCCTGATCGAAGTAGTGGCCGTCGATGCCGACGACCGGCTGACCGATTTCAGCGCCTCGCTCACGGGCTTTGCCGAGGCCGACGCGGCGCGGGTCGAGCTGTCGTGGTTCGGCGGGCGGTACCTGGACGACAACCTGGACCACTTTGAGGTTTACGGCGGGCCGGCCGGGTCGGTCGACTACAGCAGTCCGCTGAACGCCGAGCCGATCGAAGCGCTGATCGACGGCCGGAACCTGGGGGGCTTCGGTCGCGGGGGCTGGGGCCGCGGGGGATTCGGGCGAAGCGCCTGCGCCTTTTCGCTGGTCACCGCCAAGTTCGCGCCGGGCGCCTACGACTTCGAGATCCTGGCCGTCGATACCGAGGGCAACGTGAGCGACGGCCCGCCGCAGGTCATACAGGTTGAGGTCCGCAGCTTCCCCCGGCCGCCGACCGACCTGGCCGTTTCCGAGTACGACGACCAGACGCAGACGGCGACGATTGCCTGGTCGCCGAGTGAGGACGTCTGAGGTTAAAGGCCAACGCCCAACACAAAGCGAGGTGAGAAAATGGCATCGACTTACACGACGCGGCTGAACCTGGAGAAACCGGCCAACAACGACCAGGTGGACACCTGGGACCAGGTGGTCAACGCCAACATGGACCTGCTCGATGCGGCCATGTTCACCGTCGGGGTGCGGACCGACGACCCGGCCACCCCGAGCGAAGGCGAGTTGTGGCTGCGGAGCGACCTGACCGAGTTGCGGGCCCGCATCGGCTCGACAACCTACAAGGTGGCCCTGACGGCGGTCTGACGAAGAACGACAAGTTGGGGCGGGAGAAATTTTCATGCTGACCTTCGCCATGAACAAAGACAATTTCGGCACCTACCTGGGCGGTGGGACGTGCGACGGCACGCGGCTGTTGGCCTCCGGCGTGCAGCTCAATCCGGAGCGTCACGACAGCGATGCCGACACACTGGCCCTGTGGCGCCTCTCGGCCGGCTCGTGGGCCGACGCCAGCGGCAACGGCCGCGACCTGACCGCCTATGGCGACCCCCAGTTGACCGAGCAAGGGGCCGAGTTCGACGGCGATGACGACGCCCGAACAACCTACAACATCAACGGCAACAACGAAGTGACCATGGAGGCCTGGCTCGGCGTCGCGGCGTTGCCGACCGCCACCGAACGGGTGTTCTGCCAATACTACAAGATGATGATCTACCTTTACTACTCCAGTGGCGTGACATGGCTGAGGGGCGACATCCATCAGGACGGCAACACGATTTCCCTCTCGCATGAGTTGGACGGCTCGTTTGTCGGCACCATGCACCACGTCGCCCTTACCTATGAGCGCAACGCGGTTAATGGGGGGAGATTGTGGCTCGACGGTTCGATGGTCGACCAGGGCGACACCATCGACGCGGACTTCGGCTGGCCGACCATCGATTTACTGACCCTGGCCTCCCGCTACGGCGTGGAGAAGTTCACGGGCACGATCGACGAGGCCCGCCTCAGCCAGGTGGTCCGCTACACGGCGGACTTCCAGCCCAAGCGGCTGGTGGCCTCCGGCATGTTCAACTCGCCGCCTTTCGACGCCGCCGGCAGCCAGGCCGAGTGGCTGTCGCTGGACTGGCAGGGCCAAACGCCCGGTAACACGCAACTGGTCATGATGGTTCGCGCGGGCGATCAGCTCGACGGCGGCGGAGACGTCCAGGGCGACTGGGAACTGCTCAGCCAGAGCCTGCCACCGGGGCGATACTTCCAATGGGGCGCGATTCTGGTGCGCTCGACGGATGCCCTGGGACTCAGCACGCCGACCCTCGAGTCGGTGACAACGGTGGCCAGCCAGGCGGGCTACAACATCTACCACGGCATCGGCCAGGCGGCCACGGCGATCGACTATGCCACGCCGATCGCCAAGGTCGGCCCGACGGCCCTGTCGCACGCGGAGGCGGCGCTTGTCTTTCCGGCGGTCCACTGGTTCGCCGCCCGCAGCGTCAATGCCTGGGACAGCGAGGCCCTGACCGTCGACGCCGAGGTCCGCCTGGAACTCGATGACTCGGGCCAGCGCGTGCCGCCGCGGCCGGCCTCGGTCGAGGCCCTGGAAGCCGAGGGCGCAGGCGGCGGGTGCGTGCGGCTCAGTTGGCTCTCGATGAGCGAAGCCGGCGAAGCGCCGACGGACGTCTTTCGCATCTACTGGGGCATCGGCGCGGTCGACTACTCGACGCCCCTGGGCGAAGTCCCCAGCCGCAACCGAACGCGGCACTACGAGTGGACCACCGACCCGCTGCCGCCGGGGACGACCGTGCTGCTGGCCGTGCGGGCCGAGACCGATGCCGGCGGCGTGGACGAAAATCCGCTGGAGGTCGAAATCGAAATTGACGCCACCGCGCCGTCGGGCGTCGGATACGTCACGGCGGAGGCCACTCTGTCCGACTGATCGTCCGGGGCACAAGACCGCCTGCGACCGGGCCCGGAAATCGTGAAGGAGAAGTCCTGTGAGCAACCTTGCCGTTTTCTTTCCTACTGAGCCGTCAGTGCCGGTGGTCAGCGAGCCGGTTTTCCGCGTCGAGGTCGACGGCCATTGGCGTCACAGTCTGCGGCCAGTTGAGTACGAGCAGCGCCTGGGCGGCGTGCCGCGACTGCGCCTGGAGCTGGATGTCGGTCGCGAGCCCGGGTCCGCACTGCGCTGGCTGCCGGAGTCGGCCATGCGGGCCATCGGTCCCGACGAGCTGGTCACGGTCGATTTGGTTCGCGGCACGACGCTCGGATGGCGCGGCGGCGGAACGGTGCGGCTGTTTGAAGGCTACATCGACGGGCCGCAGTTCGGTTACGACGCCCAGGGCGAGCGGGCCGGCTTCCGGGCCCTGGACCGCAGCCAGGCCCTGTTGTCGCAACGGATCGGCGGGCAGTACGTGCCGGTCCAGGGCACCGATCCCGAGCACCTCGACGGCCTGGACCTGGTCTTCAATCCCGGTGGCCGGGCCAACATGTCGGACCTGGACTCCTCGCCCGGCGGCCAGCGGCCGCGGCGACTCTTCGTCGCCCCCGAGGCCGACACGGCCGAGGCTTGGACGGCGGCCGAAGCGGCCAACTACCTGGTCGGTTTCTACGCCTCGGCCTCCTGGCTTTCGCTGCCCTCAGCGGGCGAGATCGAACAGCTCTTCGGTGACGAGATCCTCGAGGATTTGCGCCTGGAGGGCCGCTCGGTCCTGGACGCCCTGGAGCACCTGGCCCGGCGGGTCGGCCTGCGGGCAACGGTGGCCCTGTCGCGAGACGCCGCCGGCCAGTTGACGCGGGCCCTGGTCCTGGTCGGACGCGGCCTGGGGCGGCGCGTGTCGCTCTATCACCAGATGCCCGGCCAGACCTACAGCCGGGTGCGGACCTTCATGGAAAAGCTGGACGCCCGCATCGACTGGTCCGAGGCCCTGGCCCGGATCGAACTGGTCGGCGACCTCAAGCTCTACGAATCGACTTTCGAGTTGCAGCCCGGCTGGGACCCGGGGAAAGAGAACGAGGACCCCACCGCCTACCGCCGAAGCGGCAACCCCAACTTCGCTTCCCTGGCGGACGTTTTCCGCAAATGGGTGCTCAACGAGGCCGGCGACTACAACGGGGCGCCGTATCTGCTCAGCGGCCCTTACGATTTCAGTTCGCTGTTCGAGAACGAGACTTCCCTGCCGCGGCGGCGACGCTTCCTGCCGACCATCAGCAGCGGCGCGATGGGCGAGTCCTACGGCGTCCACGTCGAGTTGTCTTACGACGACGGCGCCACCTGGACGCGCTACGAAGGCCCGGTCCGCGTGCTGCGCGACGAGTGCGGCATCTACCTGGCCGGCGACCGGCTGCCGGCGGCGCTGTACCGGGCGGCCAAACACGACGAGTACCGCTGCCGGGTGACGGCCACCGTCGAGAGCGACTCGCGATTGCGAGCGACCGCCGAGCGGGAGAACCTGGCCGACGACCATCGCGGGCGGCGACAGTGGCTGGACGTCTCGAGCTATTTCCACTATCGCCTGGTGGACGCGGCGAGCATCTTCGCCCCGGGTTCGTCGCGGGCCGTCGACGACACCCTTCGGCTGCAGGGGCTGGCCGACGACCTCTTCGAGGCGGGACGCCGGGCGCCCGTGCCGGCACGAGTCACCCTGCCGACCTTCAGCACGAGTTACCGCCTGGGCGACGCGATCGACGGCGTGCGCTACCGTTACACGCGGCTGAAGCGCGAAGCGGCGGGTATCGAGACCGACCCGCTGGTCGAGGCGGTCCGCCAGAGGTTTACCGCCGAGGGCTGGCGGACTGAACTGACACTGATCTAAGAAAAAGAACCATGGAGGATTCCCGCCGTGAGCCAGAGCGACCGTTCGACCGTCGATCCGCTGGAAGCCGTGCTGATGGAGGTCCGCCGCCGGCTGGCCTCGGGCCGCGAGGGCAACTTCGTGGCCGAACTCGGGGGGCCGGAGTTGGGCTACGTGCTCTATTGGGGCCGGCTCGACGCGGGCAGCCCGGGCAGTCCGGCGGACGAGCGGTACTACCTGCACGAGGTGCGTCCGTCGGCTATTGACGTTGGCGGCGCCATCGAGTGGGAAACGGTGCCGGGTGGCCGGACGAATGTGACGGCCTGGAACCTGGCCGAGGCCATCGACCGGACGCACGATCTGCCCGTCGATACGGTGGTCCTGGTCCGTGAGGAACTCGACCAGGGCCAGCCGCCGGAGTTCCGGGCCATTTTCTTCCGCAGCGTCGCCTCGGACGGCGGCAGCGGCATGTGCCGCATCGAGAGTTACCAGGGCGGCTCGGGAAGCTACACCGTCCAGCCGGTTGCCTGGAGCGGCAGCGCCTGGACCGACGACGGCGGTTCGATCAGCGGCGTGGTCAACGTCGGCGAGATCCAGAGCGGCGAGCAGGGTTACCTGGGCGGTCCGGCGGGCAGCAACGTCTACGCCCGGCTGTACGACGAGGACGGCACGAAGTTCCTGGCCGTCCATCCGCCACGAATGCCATGAGGAGGTGACAAATGGGTTGGTCCGCAGCCTGGCCGGTGGCCCGATGGAGTGTGCCGGACGACGTCGAGGTGTTCAACAATCTGGTTTCTGCGCTCCAGGAGCGCGAGGCCCTGGTCCCCTCGGGTTACCTGTCCGGCCAGTACGACCGCCTGGAGCCGATGCGCGGCCAACCCTCAAGCGGCGGGCCGACCGGCCTGAAGACCGTGGCCAGTTTGCAGAAGGCGATCGAGCAGGCATTAAGCCTGACCAACGACTGGCGATGGTGGGACAACTCCCGCACGCAACTTTACACGCTGGCCGACCTGCTGAACGACGCGATTGCGGCGGCCCAGTGGACCTACGACCTGACCCAGCCGCCGAACACCTGGACGCCGCCCTGGCCGCAGGTCTTCAACGAGCTGCGCCTGGCGACAAACCAGATGGACACCCTGCGCCGCCTGCCCTCGACGACTACGGTCCAGCAGGTCGACAGCGTCTTCCGGCTGACCTTCGGCATCACCAATTGGCCGCAGGACCGGGCCGACACCTTCGCGGAGTTCGACGGGGTGGACGACGGGGCGGGGACGGGCCTGTTGTGCCAGGTGGGCCTGACGGCGACGCTCTTCGATAGCGGCTCAGACCAGCAGTGGTTCATCGACAACCGGCAGACCGAAATCACCTTCGACACCGCGGACCTGGCCGGCTACACGGTGTCGCAGGCCTGGCTGCAGTTCGACACCGAGGCCTCGCCGGGTTCGACCGACTACAGCGGCGTCTTCACCGCCGAGCTGGTCAACGACAGCGACGACGTTCGGGCGACCTTCGCTTCGGACTCCTATAGTTACCGGAGCGTCTCGCTGCCCGGCTCGGACATCAACACCTCGGGCGACTCGGTTTTTCGCCTGCGCAGCCAGAAGGCCAACACCGACGACCGGCCCGCCTGGTCGCCGCCCGGGCCGAACTACCAGAGCACCTACCGCGAGGGATTTCACCTGGGCAACACCTTGCGACTGATTGTGGAGGTGGATTTTGAGTACGGCGCGTAAGAGGGCCGCCCTGATTGGCGGCAGCGAGTTCTGCGAGAACCGTTACAAGGCCATCCAATCGCTCCTGTGGCGCGTGGCCGGCGGGCTGGCCACGGTGATGGTCACCGTGGCCCTGGCCGGGGCCGCCCACATGAGCAGCAAGGCCGACCTTGAGGAAGTCCGGACGGTCCAGACGCGGACCCGCGAGCTGGAGAAAGTGATGAGCACCGTGCGCAGCCAACTGGCCGAAATCGGCGCCGGGCAGCGGTACATTCGCCGGGACGTCGCCTACATTCGCAAGACACTCGATGAGGAGAAAAAACGATGAGAAAGAACAGCAGGCATTGCCTGGGGAGGCTCCGACAATCCGGGGCCGGGCACAAGTGGTTGGGCGGATGGAGGGCCCTGGCCGCGGCGGCCCTGGCCCTGGCCTGCACCGGCTGCGCGGGACTGGGCATGACCTCCCGCGAGGTCGAGTTGCTGGAGGCCGCCACGGCCGACGCCCGGTTTGTCGATCGCGCCTGGGCGGGCCTCGAGCCCGAGGAGCGCCGCGACTTCGTTCGGGCCAACGCCCTGCGGTGGGGCTACTTCAACGACCTGGCTCACGGCCATCAGCCGGCGCTAGGCCCCAACGGGCGGCCGGCCATGCGGCCCACACGGGCGGAAGGAGGGGCGCAGGATGAGTGAGCAAGCGAATCGTAACGCCGCCGGCGCCGGTTCGGCCGACGCCCGGCAGATTGAGCGGGTGGCGGCGGACTTTCTTCGCGAATTGCGTCGCCGCACGGACGGCCAGGGAGCCTCGCCGCTGGCCGAGCGTCTGGCCCCGGCGGTGGCCCGGATGACCGACCGGCTGACGCTGCTGGCCTGCGACCGGCTGGCCCGGGGCGACATGACGGCCTTTTTCGAGACGGTCCTGGAGGCCATGACGCCCGAGGAGCGGTCCACCTGGCGGGGCGAGGTGAGCGAGGTGACCGAAGGCTGGTTCCAGGCGGCCCTGAGCCGCTGGCGGGCCGGCCGCGAGCTTCGCCGCCAGGTGCTGGAGACGATCCTGCTGGTCAAGGCCCTGGCCCTGTGAGGCGACAAAACCTGAAACTCAACCTTTGGAGACCTTTGGTTATGCGTGAGATTCTGAAATCCAAGAAGATGATCGTCAGCCTGTTGGGCCTGGTTGCCGTGGTGGCCCTGGTGGTGCTGGGGCACGACCTGGAGACGGTCAAGTGGGTGGGCGGCTTTATCACCGGCATCGTGGCCAGCTTGAATATCGGCCAGGGCATCGCCGACGGTTTCAGCGAGGGCCGCACCAGCGCCTCGACCACCAACTAGCCGTCGCCGAGGAACTCGAAGGTCAGTTTGAAGCAGCGGCGGTCCGGCGGCTGGATTGAGCCGTAGAGTTCGACCAGCTTCTCGCGCAGGGCTGCCAGCGAGTCGAACCCGTCGAGCCGGGCGTCGTCTTCGGTCAGTTGGTCGGGCTCGATTTCCTGGATGTCGGTCACCAGGAATTTTCCCAGGTGCGGCGAGTGCATGCGGGCCCCGGGCCGCACGTGGCGTCGCACCCAGAAGCGGATGGTCTGGCGTTTACGTCCCGAGCGGATGGGCTCGTGAAACTCTTTGCGGAACAACAGAAACATGGCGGTACGATAATGGCAATGGAAATTGAAATCAATCGAAAATTCCGCAGCGCAGCCCGCCAGGAGGCCCGGCCCAGCGAGCGCGTCGTGGCGGTGGCCGAGATGTTCGGCATCGGGCTGGACGAGCGGCACGAGGTGACACTCTACGAGTTGTTCGACCTGCGCATCCGCCGCGGCGACGTGGTCTATGTGACCGGTCCCAGCGGCTGCGGCAAGAGCGTGCTGCTGCGGGCCATCGCCCAGGAGATGAAGCGCCAGTTCGCTGCGGGTGGCCTGGGTGGCTTGGGTGGCTTGGGTGGCTTGGGTGAACAGGACCCCGAAGGCCCGCTGGCCGAGCTGGACGAGGTGGACCTCGACGGGCCGCAGCCGGTCATAGATCGCTTCGATTGCGACCTGGACGAGGCCCTGCGTCTGGCCTCGGTGGCGGGCCTGAGCGACGCTTTTCTGCTGCTTCGTCGCCCCGACCAGCTCAGCGACGGGCAGCGGTACCGCTACCGCCTGGCCCGCTTGCTGGCCTCCGGGGCGCGGACCATCGTCATCGACGAGTTCTGTTCGACGCTCGACCGGCGGACGGCCAAGGCCCTGGCCTACCGCCTTCGCAAGCACGCCGACCGCACGGGCACGACCTTCATCGTGGCCACCGCCCACGACGACCTGGCCGAGGATCTGGCGCCGGACGTGCTGATCCGCAAGCTCGCGGGCCGGCAGGTTGAGCTGCGCAGCGTGGCCCCGGCCGGTGGGAACTCACCCGCCCAATGACCCTGACCGAAAAAGAGCGCGGCGCCCTGCGGGCCCACTGGCTTGGCGAACCGCTGCCCAAGGAACTGGCCCGCTTGCTGGCCGGCAGTCCGCGGTCGGCTGCGCGGCGCAGGCGCCGGCAGGCGGCCCAGGACTTTCTGGCCCAGCTTCCGGAGGAGGCCGGGCAGCGGACGCGCCGCCTGGTGCTGACCTACGGGGTGGCGGCGGTCGTTCGGCTGGTCGAACTGATGCAGGACGAGAGTAAGGAGACCTCGCGCAAGGCGGCGGTCGACCTGCTGCGGCTGCACAAGGACTACCTGAAGGAGGAGCTGGCCGAGCAGGCGGCCCGACGCGGCGCCGCCGACCGGGCCGTGGTCGATTCGCTGACCAATGAGCAGGTGGAGATCCTGCTGGGCATCCTGGCCGACGCGGGGGTTCCGCCTCCGGAGGAGGACACCGACAGTGAGTGACCAGAGGGCAGATGATCGGTTGGCCGGTTTGTTGCGCGGCCTGCGTCTGAGGGCCCCGCGGACGGCCGGACAGTTGTGGGAGTTCGTGCGCTGTTACTACGGCCTGGCGGTTCCGCGGCGGCGGGTCTGCCCGGGCCACGTCGCGCCGATGGAGTACGTGTCCTCGGCCTTTTTCCAGACCCACGGCGACTGTGGGCCAATCGCGGCGGGGCCAAGACCGAGCTGGGCAGCGTGGCCACGCACCTGGAGAGCATCTTCCGGCCGGGCCTCGAGACGCGGATCCTGGGCGGTTCGCTGCAACAGAGCGAGCGGATGTACGAGTACCTGGGGGCCAAGTGGCGGCCGCACTTCGCGGACCTGCTGGCCGAGGAGCCGCGCAGCCGGCGGACGGTGCTCACCAACGGCTCGACAATCGAGATCCTGACCCAGAGCCAGCGGAGCGTCCGCGGACAGCGGGTCCAGCGTGTGCGTTGCGACGAGGTGGACGAGTTCGACGAGGAGGTCTGGCGGGCGGTGCAGTTTGTGACCCAGTCGCGCGGCGACGTGCGGGCCAGCATCGAGGCCTTCAGCACCATGCACCACCCCTGGGGGCTGATGAGCCGCGTGGTCGACGGGGCCTGGAACGTCGCCGAGACGAGCGAGTCGCACAACGGCGAGGCCGACCGGCCCCGGCGCGAGGGCCCGGCCCTGTTGGCCTGGTGTTTGTGGGAAACCATCGAGCGCTGCACGGGCGACCGCTCCTGTTCGCGGTGCCCGCTGAGCGAGGACTGCCGGGGGCGGGCCCGGGAGGCCGAGGGCTTTCTGCGGATCGACGACGCCATCGCCCAGATGCGGCGCAGCGGCCGCGAGGCCTGGGAGTCGGAGATGCTGTGCCGCCGGCCGCAGCGGGAAAACCTGGTCTTCCCGCGGTTCGATCCCGGCCGCCACGTGCGGCGGATGGGCTACGACAGCCGCTGGCCGGTCTACCGGTCGCTGGACTTCGGCTACGTCAACCCGCTGGTCTGCCTGTGGGCCCAGGTGGCCGGCGACGACCCGCACACGGCGGTCGTCCACGTGCTGGACGAGTACGTCCGCAGCCAGCGAACCGTGGCCGAACACGTTTTCGAGCTGACCTCGCGGCCCTGGCCGATCCGGGCCACCTTCTGTGACCCGGCGGGCTGGCAGCGGGGCGACGTTACCGGCAGCGGGGCCTGCCACGAGTTGGCCCGTTATGGCATATTGACAAAGAGTTGCCGTAGCGGCATCATGGAGGGCGTCGATCTGGTCCGTTCGCTGCTGGCCCCGGCCCTGGGGCCCGAGCGGCTGGTGATCGACCCGCGGTGCGAGCGGCTGATCCGGGCCCTGGGCGGATACCATTATCCGCCGGGGGTGCGTTCGAGCGGGGCCGAGTTGCCCGAGAAAGACGGCACGCACGACCACCTGGTCGACGCCCTGCGGTACCTGGTGGTCAACCTGTTCGGCCGCGGCCGTGGCAAGGTGCGCAGCCGATCGTACTGGTGAGGACCCGGCTATGGCCGACGGCCTGGCCGGGGCCGCAAAGCGACAAGGAGAATTCCGATGGTAGTCTGTGGCGACCAGCGCCTGTCGAGAGCCTCCAGGTCGAACGAGCGAAGCAAGGAGCAGCCGATCCGGGTCACCAACGGCCCGGTCGGCCCAGTGGGCGAAGCGGTGGCCCCCCAGACCTCGGCCCTGGCGACCAGCCTGCTGGCCGACGGCGAGATCGTGCACCTGCGACTGAAACCGTCCCTGTGGTTTGTTCTTCTGGTGAGCGCCCCGGTAATCACCTTCGGGGCGGTCCTCATCCTGGTGGGCAACCTGCCGGTGATGGCCGGCGCGGCTGCGAGCTTTGTCAAAGCCGGGACCCTGGTGATCGGTCTGCGTCTGGTGTGGGCCCTGCTGCAATGGTTCGGCCGCGTCTACATCCTGACCGACCGCCGCGTGATCCGCCAGCGGGGCGTGCTGAACATCCAGGTCTTCGAGTGCCGCCTGGACCGCCTGCAGAACACCTTCATCCGCCGCACGCTGGTGCAGAGAATCCTGGGCATCGGGACGATTTTCTTCGCCACGGCCGGCAGCGGGCAGATCGAGTCCATGTGGCAACACATCGCCCACCCGGCCCGGGTCCACAAGCAGATCATCGAAGCAATCACCCGCCACTGCCGCCGCAACGGTACGGCGCCGCTTTAAAGCGTTTTACACAATAACGCGGCGGGCGCCACGGTCCGCAGTGTCCCACGGCAGTGCCGTGGGCTTGTTCGGTGTTCCGCTGGGCAGGGCCGCGGTTATTCTCGCCGGGCAATGAAGCGCATTTACGGCCCGGTGAGTTCGCGGCTGCGGTCGCGGGCGGCGGTTACGGCGCGGGCTATTATTTCACTGAAGCGGTCCTCGGTCAGCGAGGCGATGGCCGCTTCGGTCGTGCCGCCGGGACTGGTCACGCGGCGCCGCAACTGGCCGGGCTCGACGTCGCCGGAGGCCAGAAGTTTGGCGGCGCCGGTGAAGGTCGTCTCGGCCAGTTGCACCGCCTCCTGGTGACTGAGACCCACCTGCTCGGCCGCTTCGATCAGGGCCTCGACCATCAGGAAGAAGTAGGCCGGCCCGCTGCCGGAGACGGCGGTGACGGCGTCCATCTTTTCCTCGGGCAATTCGACGACCGTGGCCGAGGTCTCCAGCAGATGGCGGGCCAGGTCCATGTCCACCTCGTTGGCCTGGCCGCCGCGGCTCATGGCGACCATGCCGCCCCCGACGAGCATCGGCGTGTTGGGCATGGTGCGGACGATCCGCGTCCCGGCCGGGCAATGGGCAGACAGGCGGGCCATGGGCGTCCCGGCGGCAATGCTCACCAGGAGCTTGGTCGGCCCCAGCAGCGGGGCGATCTCGGCCATCACCTGGTCGACCACCTGCGGCTTGACGGCCAGGATGATCACGTCGCTGCCGGCTACCAGTTGGCGGTTATCCTGGCATGTTTTGACCCGCATGAGCAGGCTGAAGACCTTGCGCCGTTCGGGGGCCGGGTCCGCGACCCGAATGTCCCCGGGCCGCAGGACGCCACTGGCGAGTATGCCGCGAACGATGGCCTCGGCCATGTTGCCGCCGCCGATCAGGCCCAGGCGGAAGGCCAGTGCCCGAAGGGGCGGCGCCGCCTTGTCGGGGCCGCCGATGGGACTGGTCACCCAGACGGCTATTGCCCCGAGGGCGGCTCCGGCGGCGGCGCCCAGGGCGGCGCCGAGCACCACGCCGCCGGACAGGTCCAGGTGGGCAAACAGGTAGAAGCCGAGCACGGCCCCGGCGGCGGCGAGGATGGCGATCCATATCACGCCGCTGCCGAAGCCGGTCCGGCGGACCGTGTGTGCTTGATCATCTGGCATGGGTTTTTTTACGCTCCTTGATCAGGGTTTCGACGGGGGCGGATAACTTTCTTGCCGCGGGCGAATGTTCCATGGCTCTCGCCACGGCGGGCAAGACCCGCCGTGCCACACCACCAGTTCACGGCGTTGGGCGGCCCGCTTCGACTGCTTCCTCACGCGTTGCCGGCGGCGCGGGCAACCACCTGGCCGAGATGGCGGCAATCCTTGAGCTGATCGCCCGCGGGGGCCCCGAGAATGTCGATTCCTTCGGCCACTTTGCTCATGCCGATCGAGTTGGCCAGCTTTTCGATGACTTCGCTGACGCCACCGCCGCCGCCGTGAGTCGAGAAGGCCACAAAGGGTTTGCTCTTGAAGGCCGGGTTGCGGAAGGCCAGGTCGAAGAAGGTCTTGATGCGGCCGCTCATGTAGGTGTAATAGTTGGGCGACCCGACGGCGAAGGCGTCGGACGCCGCCAAGGTCTCCATGTCCAACTCCGAGGCGTCCATCAGGCAGACCTCGGCCTCCGGCACCAGGGAGACTCCTTCGGCGATGCTCTCGGCGACGGCCCTGGTGTTGCCGCCGCGGGAATCGTAGAGTACACAGACCTTGGACATGGATGCTTCCTCCCTTATTCCCGGGCCCGTGGCCCGCGGTCCGGCCGCCGGGGCCCGACGCACCGGCCACCCGTCGAGAGCCTCTGGGTCGAACGACGGTTACAGACCGCCGGGGGGCCGGCCCGCTTGGCCCCCCTTCTGGTTCACCTTCCACTGTGAGGGTATCTTGTCGCGCTTGATCTGATAAATCAAGAACCTGTTCTCGATGTTGCCGTCGAAGTTCTGCGGATAGACGAGCGTCAGGTACGGCCGCTCGGCCAGGCTCTCGATCCAGGGGATGGGGTAATTCGACGGTTCGATCAGTCGGCCGACCCCCGCGTCGCGGCGGGTGGGATGAATGGCGATGTAATCGATCTTCAGGGCCCCAAGAACATCCATTTGCTGTTGTTCGTTGCTGTTGAAGAGGTATCGCGGCAGGGCGGCCGCCCAATAGATGGGCCGCCCGGTCAGGGTGGTCAGGTTCTCCTCCAGGTAGAAGAAGCGGGACTTGGGGGGTGTGTCGGCCTTGATCCATTCGTAGGCGGCTCTGACCTGCTCCGGCAATATGCGGCGCCGGCGGACCATCGCTGGAACCACGATCAACTGGACGATCATGGCCGCGGCAAGGCCGATCACCACAAGCCGGCCCAGCCATCGATGCAGGCGGTACACGGCGGCCAGCGGTTCGCGAACCAGCCACCCGGCCGCCATCA
>JAACEH010000322.1 GCA_011682595.1 Anaerolineaceae bacterium | reverse complement strand
GCCGCCCGCGCTCCAACAGGGCCAGGGCGGCATTGGCCCGCACCCGGTTGTTGGCGTCGCGGACAAAGGGCAGGAAAAACTCCGCACCGGCCTGGCGGCGGTCGAAGGCTTCCACCGCGTTGGCCCGAACGCGCGAATCGCTCGCCTCCAGGGCAAAGTTCAGTGTCCGGTTCACGTCCTGGCCCGCACATTCTCCGATGGCCGAAACGGCGGCGCTCTGCCGCCGCGAGTCGCTCTGGTCCCCGGCCAGGTCCACCAGCCGGGCGGCGAACTTCTCCGAGACCGAGGCATGACGAACCAGGCTGAGAGCCGCCAGGCAGGCCGGACCTTCCGCGGCCAAATGGTCCTGCAGAAGCGACGGCCGATTTCCCAGCAGGAGCCTCATGGCCCGGCCGATCTCACGGCGCTGGGCGGCCTCGATGTCCCACCAGTCGCGAAGCAGGTTGGCCACCATCTGATCCGCCGGCGACTGGAACTCGTTGCGGCGCACCAGGTGCAGGATGGCCAGGGCCGCCGAAGGATTCGGACCGCAGGTCGCCACAAGCTGAAGCTCGCCGGCCGCCGCCGGGCCGCAATGGGCCAGGGCCTCGATGGCCATGCGACGCACCTCGCCGTCGCCGTGCTCGAGGGCCAGCACCCGGCACAGTGCCGCCAGGCGTCCCGAAGACATCCCGCTCCGAGCCGCCAGCGAGAGGGCGTTGGCCACCAACTCCCCGGGCAATTGCTCCAGGGCCTCGCAGCCCGGTGACAGCCAGGGCACGGCCTTCAGCCGTCCGGCCGCCGTAGCCGACAACTGCGGGTGCCGGGTGAACTCCTGAAGCAGGGCCGCCAAGGGCTTTCGATCCAGCGGACGCTGCAGCAGTTCGACCGCCGCGGCCCCCGTGCTGTCGCGCTCCAGGGCCCGGACCACAAAGCCGAAAAGTTCCTCCGTCATCTCCTCGCCGAGAACCTGGAACAGCCTGCCGCGACGCCCGTCGCGGCGTATGGCCATGGCGCTCCAGAACCAGGAGGCCGAGTCGTCGGCCAGCATCGCCGCGGCCAGCAGAACCCGCGGCATATCCACCGCCTGCCGCTTGGCGAAGGCCTTGGCCAGGGCCTCCAGGACGAACCTGCGGCGGCGATTGAACTCTGCCCCGAGCATCGTTTCGGCCGGACCGGCCGTGGCCATTTCTCGCTTTCGCAGGCTCAGTGTCCAACGGCACAGCAGGTCCACCGCTTCGGCCCGGACCGCCTGGTCGCCGCTGGCTGTGGCTTCGGCCACCAGGTAGGCCAGGCTCATGTCGGAGGTTTCGCCGATCACTCGAAGGGCCGCCCGCAGCAGGTCCGGTCGCCGTGACCCCATGGCCTGACGCATGGCTGGCCCCAGTCGCCCGACGTTCTGGACCACCGTCTCGGCCAGGACGTCGTCCAGGGCGTCGAAATGACGAAGCAGCAACACCTGCCGCCGGCCGTTGGTCGACTCCAGCAGCCGCTGGACCGTCTGGCGGCGCATCGTCGGGTCGCCGTGCACGAGCACCCGCGAGAGCAGCCCCAGGGCGCCGCGATTGGTCGAACGCAACAGCACGTCGAGAGTAGTCTGGAATCCGCTCATCTTCACCGGGACCAGGTGAGTTTTCTTTTGCGCAGTCTCCCCGTTTCCACAACGGGCATGACGCTACCAGTATCGGCTGATCCGGGTCCGATAATTCAGTTGAAATCGTCGCAAAACATGGTATCAGTGTGCCCTTTTCGGGCGGCCGTTTCGCCGGCACATTTTCCAGCACCCGGAGGAGTCTTTAGACATGCGAATCAGTAGAATCAGTAAGAGGACCGCCGCCCTGACCACCAGCATCACCCTGGCCGTCAGTGCCAAGGCCAAGGCCATGGCGGCCCAGGGGATCGACGTGGTGGGATTCGGAGCCGGCGAACCGGACTTCGACACCCCCGAGAATGTCAAGGTGGCCGGCATCAAGGCCATCGAGGACGGCTTCACCAAGTACACCCCGGCCACCGGCACGGCGGAGCTGAAGGCCGCCGTGGCCGAGAAGTTCAAGCGCGAAAACGGTCTGGACTACGATCCCGGCCAGGTGGTCATAACCTGCGGCGGCAAGCACGCCCTGTTCGGTGCCCTGACGGCCCTGGTCGATCCCGGCGACGAGGTCATCATCCCCCGGCCCTACTGGGTCAGCTACCCCGAGATGGTCACCGTCTGCGGGGGCAAGAGCGTCTTCGTCGAGGGGCGCGAGAGTAACGGTTTTCGCGTTACGCCCGAGGACCTGCAGGCCGCTCTGACCGACCGGACCAAGGTGGTCATCCTCAACTATCCGTCGAACCCGACCGGGGCGACATACAGCGTCGCCCAACTGGAGGCCCTGGCCGAGGTGCTGAGCGGCCACCAGCGGGTCATCGTCTTCAGCGACGAGATCTATGAGCGACTGCTCTACGACGGGGCCGAGTTCCGCAGCTTTGCCGCGTTGCGGCCGGAGTTGATGGACCGCACCCTGACCTTCAACGCGGTCAGCAAGACCTACTCGATGACCGGCTGGCGCATCGGTTACGTGGCCGGCCCGCCCGACATCATCAAGGCCATCGGCAACCTGCAGAGCCACTCGACCAGCAACCCGGCGGGCATCTGCCAGAAGGCCGC
>JAACEH010000321.1 GCA_011682595.1 Anaerolineaceae bacterium | reverse complement strand
CAGTGCTCCTCGTACGATGCCTTGCGGGCCATGGAACTCATTTTTGCAGCCTACCGCGATTGCGGGCAGGCCACCTGATGCGTTGACGGTAAGGAGACTTGAGATGTCCTATGCGAGTGAGTACCTGGACGATGCAGCCAAGATCGCCGAGACAATCGACCGCCAGGCGATTGAACGGATGATCGAGGTTCTTCTCGACGTGCGCAAGCACAAGGGCCGACTCTTTGTGATCGGCGTCGGCGGCAGCGCCGGCAACGCCTCGCACGCGGTGAACGATTTTCGCAAGATCGCCGGCATCGAGTCCTACGCCCCGAGCGACAACGTCTCCGAGCTGACGGCCCGCACCAACGACGAGGGCTGGCACACCGTCTACTGCGAGTGGCTGAAAACCAGCCACGTCCGCCAGCACGACGCGGTGATGGTTCTCTCGGTCGGCGGCGGCAATCGCCGGGCCAACATCAGCGTCAACCTGGTCGAGGCCGTCGACACGGCCCGGGCCGCGGGAGCCAGGGTCCTGGGCATCGTCGGTCGCGACGGGGGATATACCAGGGAAGTCGGCGATGCCGTTGTCGTCATCCCGACCGTCAACGCCGAGCGCGTGACGCCGCACTCCGAGTCGTTCCAGGCGGTCATCTGGCACCTCCTGGTGTCGGACCCGCGGCTGATGGCCAGCGAAAACAAGTGGGAGTCGACCAAATAGAGAACGCACTTATCTGGGTGCCATGCTTCTGCTTGCAGAAGCATGCCCTATGAGATTGAGTGCAGAACTGAAAGTGAGGTCGCCCGTGAAAATCTTCAACAACCCCGTCAAGCGGAAGCTCGGCAAGAATGAACTTGTGGTCGGCAGTTGGATGGCCATGAGCCACCCCTGGGTGGCCGACATCATGGGCCAGTGCGGGTTCGACTTTCTGGTGGTCGAGTTGGAGCACAGCACGGTCGAGCTGGAATCGCTCAACGCCCTGTTTGCGATCATCGAACTTCACGGCGTCGTGCCGCTGGCCCGGCTGAGCAGCAACGACCCCACGCAGGCCAAGCGGGTGCTCGAGGCCGGGGCCTACGGCCTGATCTTTCCCATGGTCAACACGGCCCAGGAGGCCCGCCAGGCGGTCGATTCGGTCAAGTATCCGCCGCTGGGCAAGCGCGGATTCGGCCTGGGGCGGGCCCAGGACTTCGGCTTCGGGTCGGACGATTATTTCAGCAAGGCCAACGACGAGACGATTGTCATCCTTCAGGTCGAGCACATCGACGGCGTCAGGAACATCGAGTCCATTCTCGATGTCGAGGGCGTGGACGGCGTTTTCATCGGACCCTACGACCTGTCGGGCTCGCTGGGGATTCCGGGACAACTGAACGATCCCAAGGTCGTCAAGGCGCGGACCCGGGTGCTCGAGGCGGCCCGCGACCGCGGCATCGTCCCGGGCATACACATCGTGCATCCCGACGCCGAATTGTTCCGGCAGTCGGTCGACGAGGGATTCACCTTCATCGCCTACGGCGGCGACATTCTCTACCTTGGCGAGTCGTGCCGCAAGGCCATGGCGAAAATCGGGCGCGGCTGATCGGTGGCCGGCGAAACCGTGCGGGAAAGGGCCTGAATGATCCGCGTAATCGTGCTGGACTTCGACGGGCTGATCGTGGAATCCGAGGAGATCAAGGACCGCGCCTTTGTCGAGGCCTTCCCGGACCATCCCGAGCACCGCGAGGCGATCATGGCCTATCATCTTCAGAACAAGCACTTGGTGCGCTACGAGAAGTTCGAGCACATTGCGACGGCGATGCTGGGGCTGCCCTATGGCGACGAGGACCGCGAGCGGATTGCCGCCCGCTTCAGCCGCTACACGCGGCGCCGGATCGCCGAGTGCCCGGAGGTGCCCGGGGCGAGGGAGTTCCTGGACCACTTTCAGGGCAAGGTGCCGATGTACCTGGTCTCCGCGACGCCGCAATCGGAACTGGAGCCGATCATCGAGGATCGCGGGCTGGCCGCCTGCTTCAAGCGGATTTTCGGCGCCCCGCGCCGCAAGCCCGACGTGCTGCGCGAGGTTATGACCGCCGAAAGTGTTGCCGCCGAGGAGATGGTCATGATCGGCGACAGCCTGGCAGACCTGCATGCCGCCCGGGAGGTTGGTGCGCTTTTTGTGGGACGCAATCGGGTCGATGATTTCTCGGCCTGCGATTGTCCGCATTACGACGATCTTGTGGGCATCAGGCAGTACGTTGCAAAGCGAACCTGATTGCCGGGAGCAGGGAGAGCAGGGGAGATTATGGCTGCAAAAGACGGGCGAATCCTGGTAACGCTGTCAACCTTCTGCGAGGCCGACGATGCGCCGCGGCGGCTGTTGCAGGAAAGCGGCTTCGCGTTCGTCGAGAACCCGACCGGCAAGCGGATCACGCCGCAACAACTGCTGGACCTGGGCGCCGACTGGACGGGCCTGGTGGCCGGCGTGGAACCCTACCAGCCGGAGACGCTCGGACAATTGCCGCGCCTGAAGTGCATCAGCCGCGTCGGCGTCGGGATCGACAGCATCGACCTGGACTATTGCCGCCGGGCCCACGGCATCGCCGTCCGCAACACCCCGGACGCTCCGACGGCGGCGGTGGCCGAGATGACGCTGGCCCAGATTCTCGACCTGCTGAAACTGGTCTCGCACCACGATCGGCTGATGAAACAGAAGCAGTGGTCCAGGAAGACCGGCCGCATGCTGCAGGGCAAGACGGTCGGCATCGTCGGCACCGGTCGGATCGGCCGCCGGGTGGCCGAACTGCTGAGCGGTCTCGGCGTGAAGTTGCGGGGGACCGACCTTAACGAGGACCGGGCCTGGGCCGAGTCGGTCGGGCTCCGCTATGGCCCGCTGGACGAGACGCTCGGGCAGTCGGACATCGTCTGCCTGCACGCCGCCCGGCCGCCGGGGAGCCCGCCGCTGATTGACGCCGCGGCCCTGGCCAAGATGAAGAGCGGGGCCATTCTGATCAACACGGCCCGCGGGCAGGTGGTCGACTACGAGGCCCTGGCCGAGGCCCTGGCCGGCGGCCGGCTGGGCGGGGCGGGGCTCGACGTTTATCCCCAGGAACCGTACGCCGGCCAGTTGTGCGAACTGGACAACGTCGTCCTGACGCCGCACATCTCGACGCTGACCCGCCAGACGCGGATCGACATGGAAACCGGCGCCGTCCGGAACCTGCTCGAGGAACTGGGACGAGGCTAGACGATTACCTGATTGGCGGGTGCCATGGTCTGGCGCAGCCAGGCCATGACCCCGATTCTATCGGGGGGAGATGATCACGGCCTGACCTTCAGTCAGACCGTGGCACCCGCCCGTTGAATGAGAATTGAGAGAGCAACAGGTTGATGGCATGAAGGAAAGCGACATTCGTTCCCGTGACGTTCAGGACAAGTACCTGTCGCTTTGCGCGCAGGACGCCGAACGGCTGCTCGCCCGGCGGAGTGAGTTCGTCGAAATCGCCTGCCCGGCCTGCGACTGCCCGGACAAGGACCAGGCGTTCATCAAGGAAGGCTATCGTTTCAGCACCTGCCGGGAGTGCGGGACGCTTTACCTGGGTCTGCGTCCGACGGCCGCAATGCTGGCCGAGTTCAACTCCACCAGCGCCAGCGCCCGTTACTGGGTGAGCGAGTTCTACCCGAGCTGCGCCGAGAAGCGCCGCCGATCGGTCTACCGCCCGCGGGCCGAGTACGCCCGGGAACTCGAGGGCGCATACGGCAAACGGTTTGAGACCTTGGTGGACGTCGGCACCGGCTACGGCGTGTTCGTCGAAGAGTTGCAGAAGGTCTTTCCCGACCGCCGGGTCATAGGCATCGAGCCGAACGCCGACTTCGTCGCCGTCTGCCGCGACAAGGGCCTGGAGGTGTTCTGCGGCCTGGTCTGCGAGGCCGCCGAGCATCGCCGGCGGTTCGATTTCTGCTCCTGTTTCGAGGTGCTGGAACACGTTTTCTCGCCGCTGGAGTTTCTGGAGGAGGTCAAGTCGATCTTGCAGCCCGGCGGGGTCTTCTTCACCAATACCCTCTGCTCGGACGGGTTCGACATTCAGATCATGTGGCGGAAGCACCGCAACGTCTACCCGGTCAACCACATCAACATCCTGTCGATCCGCGGCTTCGAGTTGCTCTTCGAGCGAGCGGGCTTTGCGGGCGTTCACATCACCACGCCGGGCAAGCTGGACCTCGACATCATCCGCAGCCAGATGCCGCCGGAGGAGACGCCGCGATTCCTGCAAACGATGTACCGGCGAAACGATGAGGAAATGTTGCGGCAGTTCCAAGCCTTTCTGGCCGCCCATCGGCTGAGCAGCCACGCTTGGATCGTGGCCAGGAAAACAGTCTGACTTTTCTGCCGGAGAGAAACCTTATGGCGAGTTATCTGGAAGAGCTGTTCAGCCTGAAGGGCAAAGTGGCGGCTATCACCGGGGCCGGCGGGTTCCTGTGCGGCGAGATGGCCCGCGGATACGCCCGGGCCGGAATCAAGGTCGTGGTGCTGGACCTGCGTCTGGAGAAGGCCGAGAAGGTGCGCGACCAGATCGAGGAATCCGGCGGCCGGGCCGTGGCCGGACAGATAGACGTGACCGATAAGGCGTCGTTCGAGGCGGCCCTGAAGCTCACGCTTGACTCCTTTGGGGGCCTGGATATACTCATCAACGGGGCTGGGATGAACGCCCCGACGCCGGTCATGGAGATCACGGCCCAGGAGTGGGACCGGATTCTGGCGGTCAACGTTCGCGGGACGCTGTTCGGCTGCCAGGTCTTCGGCCGGCGGATGCTCGAACAAGGCTCGGGGTCGATTATCAACATCTCCTCGGCCTCTGCCGGGCCGCCGCTGTCGAAGGCGTTCACCTACTCGGTGAGCAAGGCCGGCGTTAGGAACCTGACCCAGAACATCGCCCGGGAGTGGGGGACGACGGGAGTTCGCGTCAACGCGCTGCGGCCGGGCTTTTTCCCGACCGAGTGGAGCATG
>JAACEH010000047.1 GCA_011682595.1 Anaerolineaceae bacterium | reverse complement strand
CCAGCATCCGCAGCGAGTCCTTCATCCGCTCGGCCGTTTGCTCCAGCAGGCTGGTCTTGCCCGAACCCGGCGAGCTGAGCAGGTTGACCACGCAGAGGCCCGCCTCGCGAAACCGGCGGCGGTTCTGTTGGGCGATTTCGTCGTTACGACTGTGAACGCTCTTCCTGACGGGGATGTCGGCCACCTCAGTCCACCTCCAGTGAAACAATGTCCAGTTCCATGCCGGCCTCCAGCGACAGGTCGATCGAGCCGCACTCGGGACAGGCCTTCGGCCCGCTGTCGGCATCGATGGCCGCCCCGCACTTGCGGCACGAGAGCACCCGCTGCCGGACCTCCAGGTCGATGGTCGCCTTGGCGGCACAGGTGCCCTCGCGGACCGCCTCGAAGGCAAACTGCAGGGCCTGCCCGTCGATGCCGCTGAGGCCCCCGGCCCGGAGGTGAATGACGCTGACCTCCTGGAAGCCGTGTCTGGCCCGTTCGGCCTCGACAATCTGCATGATTCCCTGGGCGATCGACAACTCGTGCATCGTGCGATTCCAAAAACGGCGGGACTGCTATATGTCCCGGGCCGCCCGATTCCAGTGTCTGCATGAGGATTTCAGAAAGTCAAAGGCCGCTGCGAACCCCGGGTGCAGGGGGATATAACGTTCGGCATTCTCAAGACGATCGAGGATCATGGCCATCTCCTTACGCCAGAACATCACTGTCGGCCAGCGGGCCGACGAACTCGCCGTCCTGCAGAACAACCTGACCGTCGATGATGATTGTCGGCGAGTCCACCTCGCCGTCCATGTGGCGGGCCCCGTGGACGTGGCTGGCCCGCTTCAGGTTGTTGCCCAGGGCGATGTGCACGCGCTTCAGGTGGTGGGTGCCGTCGCTCCACCACCAGAAGTCGTTGTCCATAACCCGCGAGGTGGGGATGCCCACTTCGTCGATCGTGTCGGCCGGCGGGTCGCCGCCGGCGATGAAGGCCCGCAGCCGCTCGACCTGAACTGGGTGGCCGGTGCAGTTAACCATGCGGCCGGCGGCGACCTCGATTCTCAGCGGCTCGCGGTCCAACTCGTCGGCCGGGCGGACACCCATCTGCGTCGGCCCGGTGACGACGATCAGGCCGTTCTCGCTGCCTTGACGGGGCGCGGCGGCCACTTCGCCATACAAGGGCACAATGCCCAGTATCTCCGTGGCGTTGGAGCCCTGGCCCATGGCGAAAGTGAAATCCGTCCCGGCGGGCGAGGTGACGCGGACCTGGTCGGCGTCGCGGATCAGGCTCATAAGCCGCTCGGTCCGCGGCCGGATGGCCCCGACCGCCGCGGCCGTAAGGTCCCACTGCTCCATGCCGTTGGCCTGCAGGAAGACCCAGCGGCTGCGGGCGGTCAGGAACTGGTCGTCGTTGTCCTTGCGGCCAATGAGCCTGGAGAAGCCGACGTCGTCCATGGTGTTGACGACCACGTCGGCCGCGGCCAGGGTCGCCCCGACCGCCTCCAGAACCACCCCTTCCTTGAAGGCGGCGCTGGACAGAAACTCGGTGATGTCCAGCGTGACCGGCCGGGCCCCCATCTCGACGGCCGCCCGGCCGAGGGCCTGAACGTAGGTCGCGACCTTCTCGCCTTCCGCGTGGCGGTGGTTCGAGCGCCGCGTACAGATGACCAGCGTCTCACCCGGTGCCAGCCGGCACGGTCCCTGGAGCGTAAGCAGGGCGTTCCTGGCCAGCCGGTCGTCTTGACTACTCATCGTAAATCTCCCCTTCATTGGCGCTTCAAAAGCCCCTGGCGAGGCAGCCGGCAGCGAGGCTGCTTGCGCAGCCACGCGGTCTACTCATTGCATAAGCGCAGCCACCTCGTCGTCGGCCCAGAGGACACAGCGAACCGGCTCGCCATTGCTCATCATCTCGTGGCACTTGTTGCACTTGACGCACTGCAGGACCTCGTCCTGACGGCCCTGGCCAACTTTGTCGGGCCACCTGGCGTCGGCGATCATCTGGCGGCCCAGGGCCACCAGGTCGCAGCGGCCGTCGCCCAGGGCTGTTTCGGCCTCCTCCGCGTCCTCCATCCCGCCGACAGCAATGACCGGCACGCCAAGCTGCGCCTTCAGCGGCGCAGCCAGGTCGGCCACCGACTCTTCGCTGGCCGGCGAGACGTCCAGCACGTCCAGGCCCGCGGCGACCAGCCGGGCGGCGAACTTAAGGCTCTGGCCGATGCCGTATTCGGCCCCGGTCGGCGTGTGGCGAAACAGGATCAGCAGCTCCTCGCCGGCGGCTTCGCGCATGCGGCGGACGATCTCGACACCGAATCGGCTGCGCCCCTCGAGCGAGCCGCCGAAACGGTCGTCCCGGTGGTTCTGGTCCGGCTTGAAAAAGTTGTGCAACAGGTAGCTGTGGGCCCCGTGGGGTTCAACACCCTCGAAGCCCGCGTCGCGGCAGACGGCTGCGGCCTTGCCGTAGGCCGCTATGATCTCCTCGACCCGCTCGGCCGCCAGGTCATCGGGCCCCTGGTCCCGGCCGATCGGTCCCGGGAAGAGTTGGGCTACGGCCGCCGCGCCGCCGGAGTGAATCGCCTCGACCAGCGGGCCGAGTGTCCGGGCCGACAACTCGTCGGCGAAGCGCTCGACGTTGGTCGCTTCAACGATAACCATCCCCGCGCCGCCCGAGGCGAGGCGGCGGTACCAGGCCAGGCCTTCCGGCGAGGTGATCGGCCGCACCTGGACCAGTGGCGGAACAACCACCCGGTTGCGAAGCTCGATGTTGCGGACCCCGAACGGCGAGAAGATTCTGTCGTACCGGCTCACGGCGTCTCCTTTGGCGGCATGCTCACACGCGGCGGGTGATTATAGCCTTCCTCATCCGCAGCCGCCATAGTTACGTCGCTACCGGGCCGGCTTCTTACGGCTGGCGTACGGCGAGGCGACAACGCCGAGGAGAATTGTCTTGGGCTTTGAGCCCCGTCCGCCACTGGCCCCGCCCCGGCGGATCATGATGATTGCATTGGCTCCGGCCGGCGGCTATAGTGGGCCGCGACGCCTTGGGCGTAAGGAGACCACATGACACCGACCGACGACCAGAAGCAACGGGTCTGGGAGGCGCACCGGGCCGGGCGCCCGGCCCGCGTTCCGGTGACCTTCGGCGTGAACCCGCGGGTGGTGCTGCTCGACCCGGCCTGGAATCCCGAGGGCATCACTTTCCGGGAATACTTCACCGACGTCCGGGCGACAATCGACGTGCAACTGAAGTTCCTCCGCTACAAGGTCGAGTTCCTTAGCCGCTTCTGCGACATCCCGAGCGCCTGGCCCGAGACCTACGAGTTCAACGTCGACGTGCAGAACGTTTACGACTCGGTCTACTTCGGCGGGCGACTGACCTTTCGCCAGGGGCAGGTGCCCGACGCCGCGCCGGTGCTGGCCGACGGTGACAAGGAAACAATCTTCCAGATCGATATCGACCGCCCCATGGACAACCCGTTTGTGCAGAACACGCTCGCACGGTACGAGGCCCTGAAGACGGCCGCAGCCAAGGTTTCGTTTCGCGGCATCCGCTTCGGCGTCAAGCCGCCGCTGTGGAACTTCGACGGGCCGCTGACGGTGGCCACGAACCTGCGCGGCAGCGAGCTGTACGTTGACCTGGGCGACGACCCGCAGTACGTCGAGCGGCTGCTGGACTTTATCACCCGCGGCGTGATCATCCGCAACCGGGCCATGCACGAGCGCTTCGGCCGCAAGGCCTACGACGGCCCGAGCGGCGGCATGGCCGACGACTCGATTCAACTGATCTCGACCGAGATGTACCGCCGCCAGGTGCTGCCCTTTCACCGGCGGTACCTGTCCGAGTGGTCGGTCGAGGGCCCGCACTCGATTCACCTGTGCGGCGACGCGACGCGCCACTTTCCGCTGATCCGCGACGAGCTCGGCGTCCGGACGTTCGACACCGGATTCCCGGTCGATCACGGCGCCCTGCGGCAGGCTCTGGGCGAGGACATCGAAATCCTCGGCGGCCCCGAGGTGATGGTATTGCGCGAGGGTACGGCCGAAGAAGTTTACCAGAAGACGCGGTCCATCCTCACCTCGGGCGTCATGGCCGGCGGACGGTTCGTCCTCCGCGAAGGCAACAACCTGCCCCCCTGCTGCCCCGAGGAGAACCTGGCGGCCATGTACCGCGCCGCCCTGGAGTTCGGCGTATACGACAATGGCCGGTAGGAATTGCCTGTTTGACCATTTCCGCCCCGGGCGCCGACACACCCGACACCCCACCCGCGCAAGTGGCGTCACGGCCGGCTATCCGGGCAGGCATTCCAGGTAGGCCGTGACCGCGGCGCTCAGCCCCATCTTCAGGGCGTCGGCGATCAGGGCGTGGCCGATCGAAACCTCAAGAATGTCGGCAATGGTCAGGAAGTGGGCCAGGTTGTCGAGGTTCAGGTCGTGACCGGCGTTGACGCCCAGACCCAGTTCCTGGGCCCTGACCGCCGCGGCGGCGTAGTGGGCGAAAACTTCCTGGCAATCCCCGCGGGCCCGTGCGGCGGCATAGTCCTCGGTGTAAAGTTCGATGCGGTCGGCGCCGCTGGTGGCGGCCAGCTCGATCTGCTCCAGGTCGGGGTCCATGAACAGGCTGACGCGGACGCCGAGATCCTTCAGTTCGGTCACCAGTGGCTTGACGCGCGGGAGGTCCTTCTTCAGGTTCCAGCCGTGGTCGGAGGTGAGCTGCCCGGGGTCGTCGGGCACAAGGGTGGCCTGGGCCGGCTTGGCGTCGCGGACCAGCTTCATGAAACCGGGGTAGGCGCCCTCGGCCTCGGCGAAGGGGTTGCCCTCGATGTTGAACTCCACGGTGAGCATCCGGGCCAGGTCGTGAACGTCGCCGGGGCGGATGTGCCGCTGGTCGGGTCGCGGGTGGACCGTGATGCCGTGGCAGCCGGCGTCGATGCAGACCCGGGCCGCCTCGGTAACGCTGGGGACCGTGCCGCCGCGGGAATTTCTCAGCAGGGCGATCTTGTTGACGTTTACGCTCAGCAGAGTCATGTCGGAACTCCTCCTTCGGGTTTGTTGACCAGATCGACTCGGACTTTACCTACAAAGTCGACGTGCACCCTGCTGCTCGGTCGCCATGGCCTCGGCGCCGGCGTTCGGCGGCGCTACCGACTCCCCGGCAGGCGGCTCCGACCTTTCAGCAACCGTCCCGGCGACCGTGTCGCCGGCGTCGCCGGGGGAGGACAACTCCTTGTGAAGCCGGTCCGACAGGCCGATATAGAGGGCCACGATCACCAGGAGCGACCCGGCCAGCCGCACGGCGATCATGCCGCGGGTCAACCGTTCGTAGCTGCCCAGGTTGAGCCGCCCCAGCACCACCACCGCGACCACGGCCACGATGCCCCGGGCGCTGGTCAGAAGGTTGACCAGGATGGCCGAGTCGGTCAGCTTGATGGCCGGAACGAAGACCAGGCCGTGGGCCAGCCCGGCCAGGCCGGTGATCCAGAAGGTGCTCCAGCGCCGCGGCAGGATCGGCTGGCGGCGAAGGAGGCTGTAGACCAGCAGGAAGACCGAGAGGATGGCCCCGCGGAGGATCCAACTGCAACTCAGGAAGTCCCACCAGGAGAGGTTGTAGGTCTGCATCTGGTACTTGGTTATCAGGTCGCTCGTGCCATAGCAGATCGACACCGCCAGGATCAGCAGGAGCATCGGCTCGACGATTCGCCAGGGGCGGCGCAATAGTTCGCGGCGGCCGCTGACCAGGAACAGGGCCAGAAAGAGCACCACGCCGGCGATCCAGATGCGCGGGCCGGCCGTCTCGACGCCGACCATCACCGCCATGGCCGTGACCAGGAGAGTCTTGCCGCCCATTATCGGGGCGATGTGGCTGATCTGGCCGTAGCGAAAGAGCAGACCGAACAGAAAGGGGGCCACCAGCATGGGGCCGCTGACGATCAGCACGCCGCGAACCAGCGGCCAGGTGAAATCCGGCGGCCGGACCGTCCAGGCCGCCAGCGCGAAAACGGCCGGACCGGCAACCAGATAGATGGCGTAGCGGATCGGCCCTTCGCGCTGTTGGACCACGCGGGACCACAGGCCCAGGATCGTGAATGTGACGGCCGACAGAAGGCCGAGGATGACGCCGAGCTGGAAGGTGGACAAGATTCGTGCCGCCAAGCAATCGATCCGAGCCGGGCCGGGCTTTCGAACGTGGGTGCCACGGTCTGACCGAAGGTCAGGCCGTGATTATCTCCCGAACGTTCGTGCTCCGTAGCGAGCTACTTCGCAGAGTAGCATTCGTCATGGCCTCCCCTGCGCCAGACCATGGCGCCCCACTCACCAGATGAGAAAAAGCACCCCTGGTGCCGCAGCATTATAACCTCTGCCGGCACAATTGATAACGATCATTCCCTCGGCGGCCGCGCCCGCCGGAAGCCAGGGTGCGGTCATCTCTGGTTGGGTGAGGCCCAGGCCGCCGTCGGTCAGGGCGTCGAGAATGCCGTGCGAGGAGGTGACCAGAAAAAACACCAGCCACAGCCACCACCATTGCTGCGAGGCAAACGGTTTGTGCTCGCGAAAAAAAAGCAGCACGACCACCAGGCCCAGCACCAGGGCGAAGGGCGGCGAGTGCGTCAGGCCCCGGTGGCCGAGTAGGCCGAGTCCTGCACCAGGACCGACGTGTAACGGTGGTCCGGATGGTAATCGTCGGGCGAATGGCTCAAGACCAGGTCGGGCTTGAACTCGCGGATGATCCGCACCAGGTCCCGGCGTGCTTCGAGCGTCGGCATCAGCTCGCCGCCGCCCATCCGGTGGTGCCCCGTGTCGCCGTTGGTCATCGAAACGAACTGCACCGCGTGACCGTGCTTGACGTACAGGGCCGCCAATCCCCCGGCGGCAATATCGCAATCGTCCGGATGAGCCCCGATAACCAACAGTCTGATTTTCTTCGCCATCAGGTTCGCTCCCTGCACTGTAAAATCTCCGGGCAGCCGTGCGGCGGCCGCTACTCTAACACCCGAATCGCCGGACCGTCAATCTCAAAGGCGGCGCGCGCTGGGGCAGCTATCGGACAGTAGGGTGGCTGCTTGCAGCCACGCGGTCTATTCTCACAATCGGCGGCTGCGTTTCAGCCACCCTGCATGGCTTTACTGCAGGCGGCTCAGGGCCTGGCCGGTTCGGTGCGTATCATGTCCAAGGCCCCGTTGACCTTGCCGCCCATGAGTTTGTAGGCCCGGCCGCGGCCGGGCTCGTAGAGCAGGTCGTGGGCCCCGTCGAACGACACCCGGGCGTTGGCCGATCCGGCCAGGCCCAGCCGCGACAGGTAGTCGTGAACGCGACAGACCTGCTTGATCCTCCTGACGTGGCTCCAGAGCTTCTTGACCCGCTTGTTCCAGAAGCCAATCTGGCTCGGCTTCAGAGGCATCCTCTGCCAGCGCACGACTTCCTCGTGCGCCTTGCGGCCGGCAATGAGCATCTTCGCGGCGGCATCGCTGGCCAGCGAATCGGCGGCGGCCTTGAACTCCGCGAGCAACTCACGGCCCAACTGCGGATCGATCGCCCAGGCGTGCCGCATGCCGGTATAGGCGATCTTGACGTTGTTGATCCGGGCTTCGGAGGTCTTGGCTTGGCGGATTTGCCGGATACCTCGCCGGGCCTTCTTCAGGTCCTGGGTCGCCTCTTTGCGCAGCAGCTCGCGGTAGCTTTGCGGTTCGGCCAGCCGGCGGGCCATGGCCGCGGCCTTGGCGTCCTGGTCGTCCCTGGCCACGGCCCGGCTCAGCAACGCGGCGGCCTTGCTGTGATAGTTCTTCACGGCCGGATCGCGCAGACGCTGGCCGGCTGCACGATGAGCTTCGGCCGCCCTCTTGAAGTCGCCGCTCTGCACGCAGGCCCAGGCCGTCGCGTTGGCCAGGTAATCCCAGGTGAAGTCGTTGTAGGTTTCCTTCTTCAATTGCAGCAAGGCCCGCCCGCCGGCGGCCGCTTCCTTGAACTCGCCCTGGCCGACCTGCCGGATCACCTTCCGTGGACGGCCGGACATCTCGCCCAGCGTCGTGGCGTTGGGGTCGCCTGTGTCGGACCGGTTGCCGCCGCCGTTTGGGTCGCCGCCACCTTCCAGGAGTTTCAGGGCCTGGTCGCCGCCGCGGCCGCCTGAGGAGGCGCCCTCGGCGACCGGCTTGTCCTCGACCAGCAAGGGGACCGACAGTTCCCTGGTCGTCCGCTTCGGCATCCGCACCACCTGCGGCGGCAGCACCGCCAACGGCATCGACGCGGGCAGAGCATGCGACTCGACCTGAGCGTCAACCTGGCCGCAAAACACCGCCGCCAGGCCCAGAACATAGCTGCAAAACCGGTATCGTCTCATCGGCCGCCTCCGAGATGTTGCAGAAACAGGAACCGCCAGCCGCCCAATAATATACGCAAAGGGACCTTTGTATGCAACAGGATGTTGGTGAACCCGCCGGCCGGTACGTCCCGCCCGTCCCGCAGTTCGGCTAATTCCCTTGACCCGCTGGGGCGTTTTCGCTAGATTGTGCGTCTGCGCCGACCGCGGAGGCTGTGGTTATGGCGCTGCCGTCCA
>JAACEH010000320.1 GCA_011682595.1 Anaerolineaceae bacterium | reverse complement strand
GGCTTGGGTGGCGGATCGCAGCAGAACGTTGCTGATGGCCACAAAGGTTACCGTCCGGCGCGTGTGTCCTGAAGGGTTGCAGCCGGCGGCGACCGGCAGCAGGAGTAACAGCAGTGCAGCGATGTTCCGCAAGGCGGGCGCCATAGATAACCTCAATTACTCTTTTACTTTTTTACTTTTTTTGGGAGAAACCTTCGCCCGAAGCAACCGGGCCTGGGCCCAGTTGACACGATCCTGAACGTCATAATGCTCGCCGGCCTCGACAATCAGTTCCAGCGTCTTGGCCCCGGCCACCGGAACATTGACCCGCCGGGCGGGTTCGCGCCACTTGACATGGTCGGTGCGGAAGACTTCCTTGCCGTCGACCTTAACGACCAGGTTGACGTCGGCCCACTGCCCCGCCGATTCGTCGATGCCGGCGGTGGCCATGAACCTGGCGTACGCGCCGCCGAGTTTGTAGACCACGCGGCACGGCCCATGGACCCCGAGGCCCGACTCGAATGTTCGGGCCGGCGCCCCCCCGATCACTCGGAGCCGCATTGGTTTACCGAGCACGTTTTGTCCGCGGCGAATCTCCCACTTCAGAATGTCCAGGCTGTGCTGCTCGTAAACGGACGGCTCGAGCGTCTCCAGCGGAATCAGCCGCCCGCCGATCACGTCGATCCGCTTCAGCCGTTTCAGCGGCACCGAAAGAATCGGCCCGCCGGCCACGGCGCCGCCGGCCATGCCGTCGGCGATCGTCATGTCGCACAACTCTACGGCGGTCCCCTCACCCGTGATGACCTTCAGGGCTGGAAGCTTCGGTTTCGGCCGCCCCTTGGCGGGAACGGCAATGCGGATTGCAGGAACCCGCTCGCGGTCCAGCGTCCGGTCGCCGAGGGTCTCACTGTGGAACTGCACCTTCTCGGCGTCGATGCGATTTACCGTTCCGGCCAGGCGGTCGCCATTGGCCAGCACCAGGAGATCGGTCCGCGACTCACCCGGCGACAGACGGCCGGAGAAATTCTCGGTGAGTTGCACAGCCGTGACGGCAGCCAGGGGCAGACGGATGTCGCCGAAGTCGGTGCCGGTCACGGTGAACTCCTGCCCGTCGAACTCGGCGACAAGCCCGCCAATGGCGCCGCCGACAACGAGGACCAGCCCCGCCTGCCGAGCGGCCTGGCCCGAATCGTTGCCCTTGGGTTTGCCGGAATCCTCTTTGGGCTTCTTGGAATCCTCGGCCGGCGGGTCGGTCGCGGGCGGTTCAGGCCAGAGAAACTCGATCCGGGCGACATCGTCGATGGGCCAGGTCCTGGGCGGCGCATCGCCGCCGGTGGCCAGAGTCAAACGGCCCTTGGCCAGGGTGATGGTGTGGCCGGAGGTCGACCGGCCATCGACCAGGTGGACCGTAACCTGGGCCAGGGCGGGACGAACCAGGAGTCCCGTCGCCACGAGCAATGTCAGTAGAGTGACGCGTCTAATCATTATGGCCGCCATTATCGTTGCAGGATCGGCAGGTAGCGGTTCGGAACCTGCAGGATGATGCAGGCCATGGCCGTGCCGTACTCCCGGCCGCCTTGTCCGGACCACGAGCCGTCGTTGCTGCTCTGCTTGGAGAGCAGGTCCTTGCTGATGGCGGGCCACCACCGTTTCCAGTAGTTGCCGCCGGCGATAAACATGGCCTGGGCGGCATAATAGTTGCCGTAGAAGTAGAACCTGGCTCGCCGCCGGTCTGCCTTGCCGGGTATGAATTTCATCAGGTAGGCCAGTCCCTTATCGATTTCCGGGCCGGTATAGATGCCGCAGTTGTAGAGACTGACCACCCCGGCCGCCGACCGCGGAAAAGCGGAACTGCGGCTGTTAAGGGTATAGGAGAAGCCGCCGTCGGGATTCTGGCTTTTCTTAACATAGCTGATGGCCTTGTCGATGGTCGACTTGGGGACCTTGATGCCGTTGTTCCGCGCCGCCCGCAGGGCCATGATCGAACAGATGGTCACCGAAAGGTCGGCGTCGTACTTGACCGGCTGGTAGCGCCATCCGCCCTGGTCGTTCTGGGTGCGGACAATGAGGTCGACGGCTCGGGACAGCTTTTCGCGAACCCTCGGCTCGGGACTCATGCCGTAGACTTCGGCCAGAAAGAGCGTCGCGAAACCGTGACCGTACATCGGCCCATGGCTGACGCCGCCGCCGGAAATAAATCCGCTGCGACCGGTGTGGGCCAGGAGAAAGTCCAGGCACTTCTGCGTATTCTTGCCGTACTTGCCGCGATTGGGCAGACTGCCCTCGCTCATGAAGGCCAGCCCGGCCAGTGCCGTAATGCCGGCGTGGCTGGCGTAGCCGCCGGTCTTGCCGAATCCGCCGTCACTGTTCTGGACCTTGGCCAGGTAGGCCAGCCCGCGGTCGGTGGCGGCGACGACCTCGGGCGACAGTTCATCGCCGGCAATCGGATCGTCGCCCAGGGGACCCTTGATGGGCGAGGCCTTGGCCTGGCCGCCGTTGTCGGCCAGCGACGTCCTCTCGGGCAGGCAGACGACCGCCCAGAGAAGCGCCAGCAAGAGCACGGCTGCCACTTTCTTTCCAGGCATCACTACTCCTCCTTGCCCTTGATCTGCGGCCTGTTCCTGGCCAGAGAATAATAGTAACGGTCCAGCAGGTCAACGTACTCCTGCAGAATCATGTTCTGGATGCT
>JAACEH010000046.1 GCA_011682595.1 Anaerolineaceae bacterium | reverse complement strand
CCCGACCTGGTCTTGCGTACGACGCTGATCGTCGGCTACCCCGGCGAAACGCAGGCCCAGTTCGAGGAGTTGCTGGAGTTCGTCCGCCAGGTGCGGTTCGAGCGGCTGGGGGCCTTCATGTACAGCCCGGAGCCCGACACGCGGGCCGCCGACCTGCCCGGCCAGGTGCCGCAGGAGGTCCGCCAGGAGCGCTTCGACGTCCTGATGACCCTCCAGCAACAGGTGGCCGCCGAGATTCAGCAGCAGGCGGTTGGCCAGGAACTGGAGGTGGTGATAGACCGCGGAACCGACGGCAAGGGCCGCCAGCCGGCGGTCGGCCGCTTCTGGGGTCAGGCCCCCGACATCGACGGCGTGACGGTCGTCCACAGCGACAAACCCTTGCGCTGCGGGCGGACGGTGCGGGTCAAAATCGCCGAGGCGGGCCCTTACGACCTTGAGGGTCACCTCGTCCCGCAGTAGAATCACCTCACCGTGAAACACCACATTCCGAACATCCTGACCGCCTTGCGACTTCTGACCGCCGCGGTCGTCTTCGTGCTGCTGGCTCTTTACGATGTCGGCGACAAGCGCGGCCCGCTTCTGCTCGATGTCGCCCTGGCCGCTTTCCTGGTGGCCACCATCACCGACATTCTCGACGGCTACCTGGCCCGGCGGCTGGGCGCCATCAGTGCCCTGGGACGAGTTGCCGACGCGACGGTCGACAAGGTGCTCATCTGCGGCGCCTTCGCCTTTCTGGCCGGCGGCAACTTCCTGGCGCTTTCGGGCGACGGCCGGACGGTCAGCCTGACCGGCGTCCAGACCTGGATGGTGGTGGTCATTCTGTCGCGGGAATTCCTGGTCACCGGCATTCGAGGATGGAGCGAGAGCCGGGGCCAGGCCTTCAAGTCCACGGTCTGCGGCAAGGTGAAGATGTCGCTTCAGAACGTGGCCATCGTCTATGTGCTGCTGTTCGTTGCGCACCTGCGCCAGGCCGGTCCGTGGGCACGGCAGAGTCGCGATGTTCTGCTCTGGGCGACGGTCGTGGTGACCGCCCTCAGCGCATTTGTTTACGTCGGCCGGACCTGGCGGCTCATCAACGCCTCCAGTGGCCGTCGCCCGGACCGGACGACGCGGTAACGACCCTTCACGAACTGTGGTCAACATGAAAGACGCTCCTGAGGTAAGAATTCTGCTCGGCCCGGCCCGGTCGCAAAAGGCGCTGACCGTCCGACGGCTCTACCTGGAACTGCTCGGCCGGTGCGATCCGTCGCGGATTCTGCTGCTCGTGCCGACCAGCCGGCGGCGGCAGGCCACGCTCAACGCCCTGCTCCGCGAGTCGGGGCGGGGCGTGCTTTGCCGGGCCGAGGTCTGGACTTTTCCGCGTTTCGCCGAACATGTGCTCGGCCTGCTCGGGCGGCCGGTCCGTCGGGTGACGCCGCTGCAACAAAGGGGCCTGCTGGCCGACGCCCTCGCCTGGTGCCGCAAGCAGAAAAAGATCACCTACTTCGGCCCCGTCATCGAGCGCCCCGGCCTGCTCGACTCGCTGAGCGAGTTCATCCGCAAGCTCAAGACCGAGGAGATTCGCCCGGAAGATTTCGCCGGGGCCGTCAAGGCCCGCCGCGGCCCGCTGGCCGATCTGGCCGCCCTTTACGTTCGCTACCAGATGCGGCTGACCGACCATAACCTTTACGACGACGCGGGCCTGTTCTGGCAGACCCGGGAGGCCCTGGCCGCAGCGGGCGACAGCTTCAGTTGGCCGGCCCACGTGCTGGTGGACGGTTTCCAGAATTTCGCTCGCCCCCAGCGCGACGTTCTGCGGATTCTTCACCGCCGGGGGGCGGCCATGGTCATCACCCTGCCCTGCCGGAAGGACCGGCCTGAGGTCTTCGCGCCGACATTGCAGACACTCAAAGAACTGCAGGAAACCTTTGCGGGCGAGGTCCGGATAGAGGAGCACGGCCGGGCGGCTGGCGGCATTTCGACGCTGGCCCACCTGGAGCGATTCCTGTTCGAGGACCGGGCCGGGCCGCCAGAAAAGATCGACCCCGGCCACCCCGCCGCCGTCACCTTCACCGAAACCGCCGGCCGCACACGCGAGGTCGAGCACCTGGCCCGCCGGATCAAGCAACTCCTGCAGGCCGACCGCTCACTCCGTCCCGCCGAGGTGGCCGTCGTTCTCCGCTCGCGAGAACTCTACGAGGGGCTCATCGCCGAGATATTTCCCCGCTACGGACTTCCCCTGGACGGCCTGGAGGGAACGCCGCTGCACAGGTTGCCCCTGCCGAGGTGGCTGCTCGAAGTGGTGAGCCTGCCGGTGGGCAACTTCAACTATCGCGACCTGACCGCCGTCCTGCGGTCGCCTTACTTCCCGCGCGAGGACTCCGATGCCGACCGGCAGACGGTCGAGGCGGCCGATCGGCTGCTTCATCAGAGCGGCGTCTTCGAGGGCGCGGATAATCACCTGCAAGCCATTCGCCGCTACATCGCGGACCGCCGGGACAACGGCCGGCTCGATCGGCAGGAGGACCAGGAAGCAGCCAAGGCCGAAGCCGCAACGGCCGGCAAGGTCGAACGGTTGCTCGAACGATTCTTCGACCGCCTGGAGGCCATTCCGCAAGATGCGCCGCGGATGACATTTGTTGCGGCGATGCTGGATTTGCTTGATGATTTCGATTTGGACCACAAGGTCACGGAGGTCGACGACCCGGCCTTGATGCGGCGGGACATGGCCTCGCTGGAATCGCTTCGCGATCTGCTGGGTGAACTCGAGGAACTGGACGAAGTGGCCCCGGCGGCGGCCATGACCTTGCGCGAATTCGTCACCGAACTGCAGGCCGCCCTGGAATCGGCAAAGGTCGCCCCGCCGCGCTGTCTTGGCGGAGGCGTCAACATTCTCGATGTTCACTCGTCGCGGGCCCTCAGTTTCCCGGTGGTGGCCGTTCCGGGGCTGCTGGACGGCTGTTGGCCGCAACCTTACCGGACGCACCTGGTCGAAACGCCGGAGAATCTCCCGGCCATGGCGGCGGCGGGCCTCGCTGTGCCGGACCGGCGGGCCGGGATGGCCGAGGAACGGTTCCTTTTTTACATGACCGTCACCCGGGCCACCGACCGTCTGATCCTGACGCGGCCGGCCTCGGACGAGGATGGCCGCCCACTGGCCCCGAGCCCCTTCTGGGACGAACTGCTGCGGGTGACCGTGGGCCGGGACCGATCCACCGTCGAAACGGTAACGGCCCGGGATTGCGATCTCCCGGTCGCCGACGCGGCCAACCCCGAGGAACTTCGCCGGGTGGTCATGCTCGCGGTGGCCGAGGACAAAAGTGAGTGCCTGCCACTGTTGGCCGCCGTCGATCGGCTCGACCCGACACTGCGGGCCACCCTGCACTCGGTGGCCGTCGAGAAGGAGCGAGAGTCCGCCCAACCGTTCGGCCGCTTCGACGGCGTGCTGTCGGACGAAGCGCTCTTGAAGGAGTTTGCGGATCGCTATCCCGCCCGGCACGTTTTCAGCATCACCAGCCTGGAGAACTACGCCCGGTGCCCGTTCTTATTTTTCGCCCAGACCGTCTGCCGACTGGAGCCCTGGCGCCTGGCGGAGCAATATGTTCTGGAGGATCAGGTTGGCCTTCTCTATCACGACATCCTGAGCGACTTCTACCTGGCCCGCCGCAAGGACGGCCCGGACGGCACCCGTCTGGAACTGTTGCCCGTCGAGCCGTTGCTCGAGGAGATGTCTGCTTCTGCGGACCGGGTATTTTCGCGACGCGAAAACCTGGGTGGAAAAGCCCCCGGCGGCCTGCCGGCCATGTGGGAAATCCAGAAGGACGAAATCCGCCAGCGGCTGCTGAACTATGTCCGCCGGGAAACCACCCGTTGCCGCGACCTGCCCTTTGACGTCGAGCCGCGACTGTTCGAGTGGTCGTTCGGCATGACCGTGCACAAGGGGGCCGACCCGCAGAGCACGACCTCGCCGGCGGCCATCGACTCCGACGACGGGCCGATTCACATTCGCGGCCGCATCGACCGCATCGACCTCGTGATCGAAGACGGGCGGCCGAGCCGGCTGATCGTCATCGACTATAAGAGCGGCGCCAAACCCACCGACATCGCCCGACGCGTCAGGGAGGGCCTGGCCCTGCAACTGCCGCTCTATCTGCTGGCCGTCGAGCAGACGCTGGGCGAGCAGATGAACCTGGGCCTTGGCCAGGGGGCCTACTACTACCTTCGCGACCTGGACTATTATGCGGCCCTCTCACTGATCGGGCGGCGAGCCGAAGCCGCTGAAGCGTTGCTGGACTCCGCCCGGGCCAGGGTCGCGGAAATGGTCGGGCGATGCCGCCGCGGTGAATTCCCGCCGGCGCCTGCAGCCAAGTGCCCCGCCTGGTGCCCGTACCACGGCCTGTGCCGCACGGCCCGTTGGCGCGTCGAATACAAAACGGTGGAGGAAACCCGGTGAGCCTGACCCGCGAACAACTTGCGGCCGTCCAGCGGCTGGACGAGAACCTCTGCCTGACCGCCGGGGCGGGCACCGGCAAGACGCGCGTGCTGGTCGAGCGATTCCTCGGCCTCATGGCTCTCGGCGCCTACCCTGAACACCTGGCGGCCATTACCTTCACCGAGAAGGCGGCCGCGGAGATGGTGACCAGGCTGCGAGAGCGTTGCCGCGAAGAGATCGAGTCCGCCGCGACCGCCGACCAGCGTCGCCAGTGGCAGGACCGCTTGAGCGGCCTGGCGTCCGGGACGATCGGCACGATTCACGGGTTCTGCACCCGCCTTCTCAGGCAGCATCCGGTCGAAGCGGGCCTGGACCCCAGGTTCGAGGTTCTCTCCACGGCCGAGCGCCGCCGGCTGGCCGGCGAAACCGGCGAAACCATCACCGCGACGCTTCAGCGGCTGTTTGACGAGGGCGACCAGGACCTGCTGACCGTGACGCGGGCTTACACGCTGCCCACGGTGCAGTCGCTTCTGGCCGAGGCACTGGCCGACCGGGAGAAGGTCCAGCGGTCGGCCGCCCTGCACGACCGGCCGATCCCCGAGCAGATCGAGGCTTTGCGGTCGGAAGTCGAAGCCCAGCAGAGAGCGGCCCTCGACGAGCTGTTGGCCGACGAGGGGTTTGCCAGGGATCGTGACTTCCTGACGGCGGTCCAGGGACCGGAGGGCGACGGGCGAGAGGAGTCGCGTCTGCTGGCCCTTGAAGCCATGGCGATGGTCGAATCCGGCAAGGACCTTGCCGAGCGTATTGACGGCCTGATCGCCCTGGCCGGTCTGGATTTCAGGAGGCGGGGATCGGCCGGAAAGTGGGCCAACCCGGAGTTGTACAAGGAAGTCTCCCGAGCCCTGAAATCCGTGCGCGAGGCGGCCAGGGCGGCGCTGAAGCAGTGCGACTTCGCGCCGCCCGAGACCTGGGAGCAGCACTTGGTCCTGGCCCGGGCGGTAAGCCGGGTGGCCGGCCGCATAATCGCCGACTTTCAGCAGGCCAAGAGCGACCTGGGCATGCTCGACTTCGACGATCTGCTGATCATGACGCGAGACCTTCTTCGCGACAACCGCAAGTTGCGGCGGCGCATCGGACGGCGGTACCGACAAATTCTGGTCGACGAGTTGCAGGACACCAACCTTCTGCAGACGGAGATTCTGGCCCTGCTGCTCGGCGACGACGGGGCGGGCATGGCCTCGCTTCGTCCCGGCTCCTTCTTCGGCGTCGGCGACCCCAAGCAGTCGATCTACCGTTTCCGCGGGGCGGACGTCGAGGTGTTTCGCCGCATCGCCGGCGAATTCGACCGGGACAGCACGGCCAGATTGACGCGAACCTTCCGCTTCCACGAAGGGTTGGCCCAAACGACCAACGCCATGTTCGAGCCCCTGCTGGGCCGGGATTTCGTGGCCCTGTCGGCCGACGACCAGCGGAGGCCGCCGGTCAGCATGCAGGTTCTGCTGGTGGCGGACCATAAGGACCTGAAGGCCGAGGACCTGCGCCATCGCGAGGCGGCCCGGATCGCCCGCTGGATCAGCGACACGGTGGCGGCCAAGAGCAAGCCCCCGGCGACCTACGGCGACATCGCCATCCTGATGCACCGCCAGACGCAAATCTACGCCTACGAGGAGGCGCTGAAGCAGTGCGGCATTCCCTTTTACGTCGTGGGCGGGCGACATTTCTACGACCAGCAGGAAGTGCGCGACGTGATTGCCGCCATGCAGGCCATCAGGAATCCCGGCGACGATCTGGCGGTGGCGACGTTGTTGCGTGGCCCGTTGGTCGGCCTTTCGGACGATGCCCTGTGCGTACTGTGCAGCGAGAAACCTTTGGCGGCGGCCCTCGAGTCGGGGCGACTCCTGAAACGGCTCTCGGAGTCCGACGCCGCCAAGGCCGGCCGGGCCTCGCGGTGGATGGCCCACTTCACACAACGGGCCGGCCGCGTGGGCATCGCCCAACTGCTGCAGGAAATTGTTTTCGACGGCTACTGCGGCGACGACGGCCGGCCGGGTTGCCCGGCGCCGGCCCACGTCCTGTTGCCGCAGTTCCTCGGCCGGCGGCGCTACGCCAATCTGCGGCGGCTGGTCGAGATGGCCCGCCGGTTCGACCACAGTGGCCGGTCGCGGCTGGAGGACTTTCTGGAGCAAGTCGAGGCCGGACAGAGCGAGGGCGTCGAGGAGGCCGAAGCTCCCCTGGCCGAGGAGGGCAGCGACGCGGTGTTGCTGATGACCGTGCACCGGGCCAAGGGCCTCGAGTTTCCGTACGTCATTCTGGCCGACTCGGGGGCCGCTCGGCGTACGGGTGGCGCGGGCAGGGCCTTCCACATTTCGGAGTCGCTCGGTCTGGCCCCGCGAAAACCCGACCGCCAGCGCGACGAGTTCGAGCCTGCTGCCTACACGCTCATGAAACATCGCGAGGCCCGGGCCGAGAGCGAGGAGTTCAAGCGACTTTTCTACGTGGCGGCCACCCGGGCCCGGCAGCGGCTGATTCTTTCCGGATCGCAGAGGATCGACGGCGACAGTTGGCTGGACTACGCCGGCCGCATGCTGGGGGTTGACCTGGCCGGGGCCGAGTGCGGACAACAGACGGTCGAGGCGGCGCCGGGGGCCAAGGTGATGGTGGACGTCGCGGAGGTGGAGCCCCTGCGTAAAGGCGCCGTCGCAAGGCGCGGCAAGGTGGCGGCACTGTTTGCCGACGGCGAACTGAACGTCGCTGCACTGGAGGCCCTCACCTCTGAGGCGGCGAACGCAAAGTTCCTGGGCCGTCTACGGGACCAGGTTGCCCCGGTGCCCGAAGGTGGCGCGACGGTGACCGTTTCGGCGACCTCGCTGGCCGATTATGCGCGGTGCCCCGCCCTGTTCTATCTGAAGCATGTGCTGGGCCTGAAGGCTCCGCGGTCCGATGGCTGTGGTGGTTCGCCGGGGGGGCCTGACGCGGCGGCTGTCGGGACGATCGTGCACGAATGCCTTGAAGGGATGGACCGGATGTCCTGCGAGGTGCCGCAGGAGACGATCGAGCGGCTGGTCGGCCGGCATTGCCGGATCAGGCCGTCCGAGCGGCCGTCGGCCATCGAGCGCGTAGTTGCCCTGACAACACAATTGCGGTCCATGCCCTTGGCCGCAGAGCTTGCTTCGGCCAAGAAGGCGCTGCGCGAAGTGCCCTTTGTGATTGATCTGAAGGGAGTCACGGTCAGCGGGAAAATCGATCTGCTGTATAAGGACGCCGGCGGTCAGTGGACGCTTGTTGACTACAAGACCGACCGTATCGGACCGGAAGATGTGGCCAAGCACGCTTTGGGCCACCGGTACCAACTCCGGGTATACATCGAGGCGGCCGAAAACTTTCTTGGAGTAAACCTCGACAGGGCCTTCCTTGCTTTTCTGAATCCGGGTATACTACAGAATATGCTCGGCGAGGCCAGGGCCGTCGAACTTCTGCCGCTGGTCGAAGGCATCCACAATCGCTGCTTTGCTCCGCTCAGTCCGTGCAGTCGGCCGTGCCCATTTGCCGAGGCCTGCGGGAAACTGTAATGAGTGTCCGGAAGACGGCCCGAGTTGTCTGTTGTTGCCACAGGTGTTGGGGGGGCGCACATTTCAGGACCGGCCAGGGGGGCAAGAGGGAGGAAGGTGTCATGACCTACGACTTCAGCATCATTCGGCATATCCGCAAGAAGATGGGACTTACGATCTACGGGCTGAGCGAGAAGTGCAATGTCAGCTACGTGGCCCTGAGCAAGCTGGAGCGCAACCTCGGCAATCCCGAACTGAAGACGCTCGACAAGATCGCCCGGGCACTGGATCTGCAGACCCACAACCTGCTGGCCCTGGCCGAACACGATCGCCCGAAGATCGTCCAGGCCGAGAGCTTCGTCGACGAACACGGCTTCAACCTGAACCAGGTCAAGTACGGCCGCCTGCGGATATCCTACATCACCGGAAGCGCCGGCACGGCGGGCACCGCCGTACACGAGCACCAAGACGATTATGAAATCTGTTTTGTCCTGTCGGGAAAGGTGCAACTCCACGTCCGCAACAGCGTCTACCCGGCCAGGCGGTCCGCTTCGACTGCATTTTCGAACATCGCTATGAGGTCATCGAAGACGCGGTGGCCATACACATCCTGGTCGCCAAGCGGTCCTGACTGCCCTGGCACACTCCGGCCTCAGGGCCTCAGGGCGTTGAGGTTCCAGGCCTCGGATTTCTTCCCGCCGAAAGTCTGAATGATCCGCTCCTCATCCCGCTCGCCGGGACCGAACAGTTGGCGCACGGTCGGATTGCCGACCAGCCGCTCGAAGGCGGCCAGCGACTCGCCTCTGGTGCCGATGGGCACATACTGCCGCTCGAGCATCCGCGGCCCGACCGTCACCACGTTGTAGGCCAGCGGCCAGGAGGACAGTCCCGGAAGGCTCATGTGCACCACCCGGCCGACCACCTTGCTGGCGGCGAAACCGTGGCTGGCGCTCAGGACCATTGAAACATTGTCGTGGCGGGCCAGGACATCGGCCACCTCGCTGCGGTTGTCGATCAGGCGGCTGTCCCACTGCTGCGTGTTGTCGAACGGGTGGAGCGAAACCAGGGCATGGTACGACAGAATGGCCACGGCCCGGTTGGGATACTTACCGAGCGTGCGGTCGAGCCACTTGAGTTGTTCGGCGTCAACGTGGCCTGGTTTGCCGACCCCGGGAGCCGACGTATACAGGGCCACAAGGACCAGGTCGCCCTTGGGGTCGGCATCCCAGTAGGGCACGGGCCCGTTGAACCCGTGGCCGCGAAATGTCCATGTCAAGAGGCTCCGCCCGACGGGACGGCTCCCCCCTCGGCTTGCCTTGCCGGCAGTGGCGTCGCCACCCAAGCCGCCGAATCCCTCGGGCCCCAGCACGACGTAGTAGGGTTTGGTCAGTTCGCTCAGGGCGGTCTTGGCCCGATCCAGTGCTCCGGAGTCACCCGAGGCCAGCAGGTTGCCCAGCACGACCACGAAATCGATGTCGTCGGACTCGTTGATCTCGCGGATTGTCCGCTCCAGCCGCGGCATCGCCGTGGCGTCGCCTTGAGGGGCTTGGGTGGCTTGGG
>JAACEH010000045.1 GCA_011682595.1 Anaerolineaceae bacterium | reverse complement strand
CTTGCCATCTGGCTTCTCGCGGGCACCCGCCCTGTTGCGCCAACACGGGGCGACCGAGTGACGACACATCTGGTTGCCCTGCCCGCCACTTTCGGGTACATTGGACCGTATGCACGTGGCTCTGGTGATTGAACATCTGGACCGCCGTCGCGGCGGAGCTGAAGCCTGGGTCCATCAGTTCGCCGAGTTTCTCCTCGGCCAGGGGCGCCGCGTCACGATCGTCACCCAGGACGCCCACCAGGGACCCGAGGGGGCCGAGCTGCACACGATTCCCTCCGGCACTTCGCTGCAATTCGCGCAGCGGGCCGGCCAGGCGCTTAAGGCGCTGTCGCCGGACACCTCGCTGGCCACCGGCAAGGCCCTGGGCATGCGCATCTGGCAGCCGCACGGCGGGACGGTCCGTGGATCGCAGCGGCAGAACGTGGCCCTGGTTCGATCCTACGACCGGCGAGCCCTGAAGATGCTCTTTAACCGCCTCAGTCCCAAGCACCGGGCCGCCCTTAAGCTGGAGGCGGCACAGTTCGCCGACCCCGGCGTTCACTTTGTCGCCATCAGCCGAATGGTCCGCCGCGACATGCGGACCTTTTACCGCCTGGACGACAGTCGTCTTACGCTGATCTACAACGGCGTGGACCTGGAGCGCTTCAACCCCCGGCGGCTGGCCCCCCTGGGGCCCGAAGTGCGCCGGCGGTACGGCATTGACGACCAGGCGGTTCTCTTCCTGTTCGTGGCCCACAATTTCAAGCTCAAGGGCCTGCGGGAACTGCTCCGGGCGTTGCCCCTGCTGGCCGGAAAGACCGAGCAGCCGTTTCACCTGCTCGTGGTCGGCAGGAATCGCCGCCAAAGATCGTACGAAAACAGGGCCCGCCGCCTGGGCGTCGCCGATCGGGTAACCTTCGCCGGGCCGTGCGACGACACGGCGGCAATGTACGCCGCGGCGGACGTCTTTGTGCATCCGACCTGGTACGACCCTTGTAGTCTTGTTATGCTGGAGGCCCTGGCCTCGGGGCTGGCCTGCATCTCGACACGCTTCAACGGGGCCTGTGAGCTGGCCGAGGCGACTGGTGCAGCCATCATCCTGGACGCCCCGCGGCCGGTGGCCCGCCTGGCCGAGGCGATGGGCGAGTTGATGGACCCCGCGCGGCGGGAGGCCCTGGGCCGGGCGGCCCGGGCGGCGGTCCGGGACTATCCGCTCCAGCGGAACTTCCGCGAGATGCTCGACCTGTTGACCCGCACGGCCGAGAGCAAGCCAAGCGAGGAAAGGCCATGACGCCGGAGGCGACTATCGGCTTTGTTATCTATTGCCTGGCGGCCTACCTGCTGGGCTCGCTGCCCTTCGGCTTTCTTGTGGGCCGCCTGGCGGGCCGGGACATCCGCGAGGCCGGCAGTCGCAACATCGGGGCCACCAACTGCTGGCGGGTCTGCGGCTGGAAGTACGGGCTGGCGGCTTTCCTGCTCGACGTGGCCAAAGGCTTCGCGCCCACGCTGGCCGCCTACCTGATGACCCGCTACTGCGGGTTGTACGACCAAAGCGCTTTGAGCGAAGCGGCGCGGTACTGGCTGATCGTCATCGCCGGGTCCTCGGCCATTGTCGGTCACGTCTTCCCGGTCTTCCTGGGCTTTCGCGGCGGCAAGGCCGTGGCCACCAGCCTGGGCGTTCTGCTGGGACTGCCGGCCGCCATGCCGCTGGCCGTCGGGGCCTTCGCGGTGTGGGCCGTCGTCTTCGCCCTGACCCGCTACGTCTCGGTGGCCAGCACGGTTGCCGCCCTGGCCCTGATGGCCGGAGCCCTGACCCTCGACGCGAGGGGACTGAAGTTCGAGTTCGACACCTCCGGCCCATGGGCCGCGCGGCTGCCGGTGACGGTGATGATTCTTCTGCTGGTGGCCCTGGTGCTCCTGCGCCACCGCGCCAACTACAAGCGGCTGCTGGCCAGCACCGAGAACAAGTTCGGCGGCCGGGCCAGGTGAGCGGGCCGCCCCATCGCCCGGCGACAATCCCGACCAATAGTTCATCGCCGCGGCCGGATAACTTTCCTGGCCATGTGGCGCGGCCGGTCTTGTCCGGCCGTGGCGAATGTTCCATGGCTCGCGCCACGGCGGGCAAGCCCCGCCGCGGGCACACATCATTGTGGCCCAGGTTCAACTTGGCCGAGGGGCACCCGTATCTAAAGTCCCTGGAGAACCTCGGCCGCCTTGGCTGCATCGTCTTCGGTGTCCAGGCCCAGGTGAACGACGCACCGGCCGCCCAGGGCTGCAGCCGAGAGGCCCCGCAGGTTGATTCCCGCGTCGCCCAGGGCCTTGGTGATCTGGGCCCCCAGCCCCGGGGCGTCGGCCCCGGCCGCCCGGAGCGAATGCAGGCTCTTGCTCCGCGCGAAGCCGGCCGCCTCGGCCGCCGCCGTCTGGGCGTCGCCGATCGGCGTGACGAAGACCACGCCCGTGCCCGGCTTCTCGGGCGAGCGCCGCGAGACCACGAACTCCAGGTTCGCCCCGGCGGAGGCCAGGGCCTCGAGCTTGCCGGCCAGGCCCCCGGGCCGGTCTTCGATGCTTGCCGCCCATACCTCGACCACTGTGACTTCAAGCGCCATGGCTTGTCCTCCTGTAAAGCATGAAATGAATGTGCCCCGTTGCCGCCGGCCAGACCCGCGCGGCCATTAGCGCCCGCAAGGGGCGTCCCTACACACCAGATTGAAACACAACCCGCCTCAGACGTCGAGGTTCTTTACCTCCAGGGCGTGGCGCTCGATGAATTGGCGGCGCGGTTCGACGTTTTCGCCCATCAGCACGCTGAACATCCGTTCGGCCGTGGCCATGTCGGCCATGGTCACCTGCTTGAGCATCCGCCGGGCCGGGTCCATGGTGGTGTCCCAGAGTTGCCGCTCGTTCATTTCGCCGAGGCCCTTGTAGCGCTGGATCTCCAGGCCCCGCTGGCCCATGCTGCGGATGGCCGGCAGGATGTCGGCGATGCAGGAAATCTCGCGCCGCGTGTCGTCGCCGGCCAGGGTGAACCGGAACTCGGCCTTCTCGCCCAGGTGCTCGGTGGGGCCGCCCCGCCAGTCGGCCATCGAGAAGCCGCGCGTCTCGATCTTGCGGATCAACTTGTTCAGCTCCCTGACGTCAAAAAGCTCCTCCGGCTCGGGCAGCCGCTCGAGGACCTTCTCGACTTCCTCTTTCTGGGGCCGCTTGTTGCCCTCGGCGGCCAGCTTCTGGCGGGCGAACTTCTCGCGGACCTTGAAGCCGTCCTCCTCGCTGAAAACGTAGTGGAAGTCGCCGTTGATGTGCACGCACCAGTTGGGCAGCCGGCCGCGGGGGTTGCGCATGGCCAGAAATTCCTCGAACGGCGCCCCGCGGCGCTCCACGTAGCGGACCATCTCCTCCAGCTCCGAGAGCAGTTGGCCGATCTCCTTGAGCCTGGCCCCGCCGATCTCGACCTCCTTCTTGCCGCGCTTGCTCCTGGGGTGGACGGTCAGGGTCAGCCCCTCGATGCCCAGGCGCAGGAGCGTCTCTTTCATCTCGCGGTCGCTGGTCACGTACTCCTCGTGCTTTCGGCGGCGCACCCGGTACAGCGGCGGCTGGGCGATGTAGATGTGGCCCCGGCGGATCAGGTCGGGCAGTTGGCGGAAGAAGAAGGTCAGCAGCAGTGTGCGGATGTGGCTGCCGTCGACGTCGGCGTCGGTCATGATGATGATCTTGTGGTAACGGAGGCGGTCGATGTTGAACTCTTCGCCGCCGATTCCGGTGCCCAGGGCCTGGATGATGATGAAAATTTCCTGGTGGGCCAGCATCTTGTCGAGGCGGGCCTTTTCGACGTTGAGGATCTTGCCCTTCAGGGGCAGGATGGCCTGCGTGCGGCGGTCGCGGCCCTGTTTGGCGCTGCCGCCGGCCGAGTCGCCCTCGACGATAAACAGTTCGCACAGCGCCGGGTCGCGCTCGCTGCAATCGGCCAGCTTGCCGGGCAGGTTGCCCGAGGCCAGGGCCCCTTTGCGGCGCACCAGGTCGCGGGCCTTGCGGGCCGCCTCCCGGGCCGCGGCGGCCTGTACGGCCTTGGTGATGATCTTCTTGGCCACCGACGGATTTTCCTCGAGGTAGATGCCCAGCATCTCGTTGGTCACCGTCTCGACCAGCGTGCCGACCTCGCTGTTGGAGAGCTTGGTCTTGGTCTGGCCCTCGAACTGCGGGTCCCGCACCCGGACGCTGAGCACGCCAACCAACCCTTCCCGGAGGTCGTCGCCCGAGGGACTGGCGTTCTTCAGCAGGTTGGCCTTGCGGGCATAGGAGTTCAGCGTCCGCGTCAGGGCCGACTTGAAACCCGAGAGGTGGGTGCCACCCTCGATGGTGTTGATGTTGTTGGCGAAGCAGAGCAGGTTCTCGTTGTACGAGTCGTTGTACTGCATGGCCACCTCGACCGTCGAGCCGGAGGCCGGGTTGTCCTTGCGGAAGTAGATCACCTTGCGGTGAACGGCCACCTTGTTGGCGTTGAGGTGCTTGACGAAGGCCCGGATGCCTTCCTTGTAGCGGAAGTTTTCCGCCTGGCCGGTTCGCTCGTCGCGGATGGCGATCTCCAGCCCTTCGTTCAGGTAGGCCAGCTCCCGCAGGCGATTGCAGAGAATCTCGTACTTGAAGCTCGTCTCGCTGAAGATATCCGGGTCCGGCCGGAAGCTGATCTTGGTGCCTGTCTTGGTGCTCTTGCCCACTTTCTTCAGGCTCTTGGTTTTCTTGCCGCGGGCGAACTCGATTTTCCAGACATGCCCGTCGCGGCGGACCTCCGCCTCCAGCCACTCGCTCAGGGCGGTCACACACGAAACGCCCACGCCGTGCAGGCCGCCGGAAACCTTGTAGCTGTCGTGGTCGAACTTGCCGCCGGCGTGAAGCATCGACAGGGCCACCTCGATGGCCGGCTTCTTTTCGGTCTTGTGCATGTCGATGGGGATGCCGCGGCCGTTGTCGCTGCAACTGACCGACCCGTCGGCGTTGACGGCCACCTCGATCCTGGTGCAGTAATCGGCCATGGCCTCATCGATCGAGTTGTCGACCACCTCGTAGACCAGGTGATGCAGGCCGCGCGTGTGGCGGTCGCCGATGTACATGTCGGGCCGCTTGCGGACCGCCTCCAGACCCTTGAGCACCTGGATCGAGTCGGCCCTGTAACCTTTCGATTTGGTCTTTGGTTTTGCCGCCGCCTTCTTGGCCATCGTTGAACCAGGCTCCTTTCTGTCACCAGGGTGTTGCCGGTGGGGTTTCGTCTGAGTGGGTGCTTCCTGCTGCAAACGTCACCTGGCCCGGGCCCTTTATTGTTTTTCGACACGGCCCAGGCGAAACTTTATATCGCGGATAAAGACCTCGTTCACCTCGCTCTGCAGGCGCGAGAGAAGTTCGAGTTTCCGGAAATTGTTCAACTCGGCCAGCAGGGCGGCACTGTCGACGCGGAAGCAGGCCACGTTCTGCCTGATGGCCTCCAGTTGCGTGTGCCGGCTCTGGGGGCCCAGGGCGTCCCGCCATACGCCGAGCACCTGGGCGTACTGAGTCCGGCGAGTCAGGCCGGAACTCCGCAGATAGCGGTCGAGTATGTCCTTCAGCAACTCCACGGTGGGCCCCGCACCCGACGTGAGGCCCGCAACAGCCCCCGCCGGATGTCAAGCGCTAGAGAATGTTGACCGGCATCAGCACGTGCACGTACTGGCTGCCGAGGCGAATCAGACCGGGCTTGTTCGCGCTTTTCATCTGCAGCGTCAACTCGTCCGTGTCGATTACCTTCAGCACGTCAATCATGAAGAAGGGATTGAAGGCGATCTTAAAGCCGTCGTCCGCTCCCTCAAACTCGGCCTTCATGGTCACCTTGGCCTCGCCCATCTCCGGGGCCCGGCTGGACAGCACGATCTGTTTCTTCGAGAAAGTCAGTTTCACCCCGCGCGACTCCTCGTTGGTCAGCAGGCTGGCCCGCCGCACGGCGCTCAGCAGGGCCCCCGTGGACACCTTGGCCTTCTTGTCGGAATCCTTGGGTATAACATCGTCGTACTTCGGAAAGTGGCCGTCGACCAGGCGCGAGTAGATCACCACGTTGCCCGCCTTGACCAGCAGTTGCTTCTCCCCGATCTGAACGTCTACCGTCTCGGTGTTCTGAATCGACCTCTCTATCAGGTGCATGGCCTTGGTCGGCACAATGGCCGAAACCTGCCCGGCGCTTTTGTCGCCCTTGCATTCGCCCTTGGCCAACGCCAGGCGATGACCGTCGGTGGCCACCAGGCGGAACTCCTTGCCGTCGATCTCCCACAGAACACCGTTCAGGGCATAGCGAGCCGCCTCGCGAGCCGTGGCGAAGATGGTCCTGTGAATCATCCTGGCCAGCTTGGCCGATTCGAGCTGCGTCGCCCCGTCCTCGCCGAAATCAGCGACGGCGGGAAAAGCCGACGGGCTGTCGCCCCTGATCGAAAAACGCGAGTCGTCGGTCTCCAGGAGCACCGAGGTATCCTCGACCATCAGCGAAATCTTCTCGCTGGAGAGTTCCTTCAGAATGGCCGCCACACGATCGGCCGGCAAAAGGGCCTCGCCGCCCTCGCTGATCTGCATACCCTCGGTCAGGGAAATCCGAACACCCACCTCCAGGTCGGTCGCCAGCAGACGAAGCTCCTTTTTTGTGCTTTCGATCTTGACGCACTGTAGGGCCGGCTTAGGACTTCGCACACTGACCACCGAGTGGGCCATCTGGAACGCTTCGCTGAGAATTGCACGATCACAAACAGCTTTCATGAGGACCTCCGTGTGAGGTTTTTAATAGGTTGTAATCCAATACTCCATCATACCATCTCTTATGGCCTGTTGAAAAGCACAAAAAAGCCGTACGACGAAAACTCTAAGCGATGAAATAATAATGACTTGCAATCTCTCGCCGCCGCCCTCGGGCGGTGGATAAGTTGTTGGTAACCGGACCTCTGCCTGACGCGCCGGCTGTGGATGAATCCGGTCTTTCAACAGCCTTCGTGAATTCTCCCGAAGAAACGTTTTCTGTCACCAGGTTTTCCACTCCGTCGCAGCCTTGGGCAACAGTCCTTGACAACTTCAGTTCATTGGCCGGCTACCAGCGGCGGCCCTGATTTCCTCGATCAGGTTATCCAGTGTGGCCTTCATTTCGGGGTCCGAGGCGACCAGCTCCTTGATCTTGCGGTCGGCATGCAGGACCGTCGTGTGATCGCGGCCGCCGAAGTAACCGCCGATTTCCTCCAGGCTCAGCTTGGTCATCCGCCGCGACAGGTACATCGCAATCTGCCGCGGTTCGGAGATCGACTTGCTGCGCCGCTTGCTCTGCAGGTCGGCCACGCGAATGGAGAAGCGCCGCACCACGGCGGCGATGATCTCCGGGACGATGATCTCCCGCGGTCGCTGGGGCAGGGAATCCATCAGCACTTCCCGGGCGCTGTCTACGCTTATCGTCGCGCCGGTCAGTTGGGACTGGGCTCCGACCCGGGTGACGGCCCCCTCGAGTTCGCGAATGTTGGTGTCGATCGTCCGGGCGATGAAACGGATCACCTCCTCGGGCAGCTCCAGGCCGCGCAGCCGGGCCTTCTTGGTGACGATGGCCACCCGGGTCTCGAAGCTCGGCTTGTCCAGGCGGGCCACCAGGCCCCACTTGAATCGCGAGACCAGCCGCTCCTCCAGGTGTGGAATCTCGTGCGGCGGCGAGTCGCTCGAAAGAATGACCTGCCGCTGCGACTGGTAGAGCGTGTTGAAGGTGTGGAAAAACTCCTCCTGCGTCCGCTCCTTGTCGGCCAGGAAGTGGATGTCGTCGATGACCAGCACGTCGACGTGGCGGTAACGGTAACGGAACTGCTCCAACTCGCCGCGCTCCACCGAGACGATGAACTGGTTGACGAACGACTCGCAGGACAGGTAGAGAATCTCGATCTTCTCCTTCCTCATCAGAAGTCTCTGACAAATGGCCTGCAGCAGGTGGCTCTTGCCCAGCCCGACGGTGCCGTGCAGAAAGAGCGGGTTGTAGGCCCGGCCCGGGGCTTCGCAAACGGCCGAGCAGGCGGCGTGGGCCAGGCGGTTGCTCGGGGCCACGACGAAGTTGTCGAAAGTGTAGTTGGGATTGAGCCGCAACTGCTCGTGCGGCTCCGTGGCTGCCCGGCGGGAAAAGGGCAACCCTAATTGCCCGCTCGTTCGACCTAGAGGCTCTCGACAGGCGACCGGCCGCAAGCTGACCCGGATGGCCCGGCCCCAGGCCTGGCTGGCCGCCTCGGCCAGCATGCGGCACAAGGCGTCGCCGCTGGAATCCGAAAGCTCGCGCGGCGCGGCGATCTGCAACTGTTCGGGCGACAGGAACTGCGGCTCGAGCGAGGTCAGAACGTCGCGAAGCTGTGGGTTGGTCTCAGCTTGGCCGACCGCCGAGACCACGGACTGCCACAGCGGGTCGTCGGATAAGGTCATGGTGCGCAGCCTTTCTTCGCCGGCAAAGTGAGCGAGTCCGGGGGGTGCCGGCCGCCAGGAAAACGGGTTCCCAATCCAGCCGCCATCCATCGATGCGGCCCCACAATACTAGCCGATGGCTCCCGCCCCGTCAACCGCTGCGGGAAGCAAAAAATTCTGCCCCCCGGCGGTGACTTTCTCCGGCCGGC
>JAACEH010000319.1 GCA_011682595.1 Anaerolineaceae bacterium | reverse complement strand
ATCATCTGTTTCAGGAGGAATCGCATCTCCTCCTGCGGTCCAACTTCCCCCTTAACAACAACAGGCTCAAGCATAGCCACGATTCAGTGCTCCTCCATGACAGACCACGCGAACGGCTGGAAAATAGTCCGGCATTATATCAGCCCGGCAGCAGGCAGGCAACGCAAAATCTCTTCGGCGGTGAGCGAAGCTTCACCAATTTCCGCGGCGGCCCGGTCGCCGGCCCGGCCGTGGAGGTGTACAGCCAGCACGGCGGCCTCAAAACCGCTCATCCCCTGGCCGATCAGCGAGGCCAGCAGGCCGGTCAGCACGTCGCCGCTGCCGCCGGTGGCCAGGCCGCTGTTGCCGGTCGAGTTAACATATATTCGCCGCCCGTCGGTGACGATGGTAGCCTGCCCTTTCAGCAGAACGACCGTCCCGCCAGCGGCCAATTGCCCGGCCGCCGCCTCGCGGTCGCTCTGTACCCGACCGGCACTGGTCCCCAGCAGCCGTCCCGCCTCGCCGGGGTGAGGGGTGATGACAAACGTTTCCGGTCGCGAGGTCAGAACCGACAGCCCCCCGGCCGCGGCCAGGGCGTTCAGGCCGTCGGCGTCGGCCACCACCGGACGGGCCACGTTCTCCAGTACGGCCCGGACGACCATGACCGTGTCGCTGTCGCAGCCCAGACCCGGCCCGACGGCCAGGACGTCCGCGCCGCCGGCCAGACGAAGAATCTCGACCGCCGCCCGCGGGTGCAGCCGACCGGCGGGCGTCTCCGGCAGGGCCAGCGTTGTGCAGGCCGGGGCCATTGTGGCCACGGTGTCGAGCACGCTGCCGGGTACGGCCAGGCGAGCCAGTCCCGCCCCGCCGACCAGGGCGGCCCGTCCGGCCAGAGCCACCGCCCCGGCCATGCCGCGCGAACCGCCGACGATCAGAACCGTTCCGAAGGTTCCCTTGTGACCCGAGGCCGGACGATCAGGGAGAGCGGGAACTCTGGTGATGCGCTCCATGGGCAGTCCTCTCATGGTAATTTAGGTGCGGCAAAGAGCGAGGTCACTCGCCCCCGGCGACTCCGGCGGGTCCGGCGGGTCTGGCCGCGGTCCGGCAGACCAGGGCAGCATTATACGCCGCCCCGAAACCGTTGTCGATATTCACGACGACCACCCCGCTGGCGCAACTGTTGAGCATGGCCAGCAGCGGCGTGAAACCAGCCAGGTTGGCCCCATAGCCGACGCTGGTGGGCACGGCGATGACCGGCACTTCGACCAGTCCGGCGATCACGCTGGGCAGCGCGCCTTCCATTCCGGCGATGGCGATTACGACCGTCGCCTCGCGCAGCTCGCGGCCATGGGCCAGCAGGCGGTGGATGCCCGCCACTCCGACGTCGCTTAAACTGCTGGTCCGGCAGCCCAGGCACTCGGCCGTTTCGCGGGCCTCCTCGGCCACCGGCAGGTCACTGGTGCCGGCACAGACGATGACCACGCGGCCGGGGAGTTTCTCGATCGGCTCGCTGCCGGGCACGATGACGGTCCGGCCCAGGGCGTTGTGCCGGGCCTTGGGGAACTCCTTCAGCAACAACTCGGCAACGTCCTGTTCAGCCCGGGAGGCCAGCACCGTCACCCCGCGGGAGGCCATGGCCCCGGCGATCTGAAGAACCTGCCGGGGCGTCTTGCCGGGGCAGAATATCACCTCCGGATACCCGCAACGGACGCTGCGATGGTGGTCGACCTTGGCGAAACCGAGGTCCTCAAAGGGCCAGTGGGCCAATTGCTTCATGGCCTCCTCGGGCGAGAGGTCACCGGCGGCCAGACGGTCGAGAATCTGCTTGAGTTGCTGGTCGGACACGCCTGAAGACTCCGGAACCTTATTTACAGCGGGGACTCCCGCTCGTCGGCGAAGTCGAGGTTCTCGACCGGCGTAACGACGCTGCTGGCGATGTTCGACAGGTGGGCGGCAATTCGCTTCATGTGCCGGCACAGCATGCCGTAGGAGACGGCCTCGTCGGTCGGCATGTCGTCCTTCTGCCGCAAGAGTTGCTCGACGATCAGGTCGCACTTGCCTTTCAGGGCCCCGAAGGCCTGGATGACCGAATCGGCCAGTTCGGCGTTGCTCTCGCGGAAGGCCTGGCGAGTCTTATCGAACAGCCCGGTCACCGTCTTGTAGATTTCCTTCAGGGGCTCCACGTACTGCGGGGCCGTGTACTCGTAGCGGAACATCTTGCCGACCTCGAAGATGTTCTTGCAGTAGTCGCCGATCCGCTCGGCGTCCTTGACCACGCTCATCATGATCAGGCAACCCAGCACGTCGTCGCCGGGATGGACCACCAGGTGGCGGACCACTCCGCGGCGAATGGCCCGCTCCAGTTCGTTGACCTGCTTGTCCCGGGCGTACAGGGGGTCCTGCACATCTTCCCACTCCGTGGCCCGCCAGTAGGTGCTGGTGGCCTGTTCGAACATCCACTGGTCATGGGCCAGCATCTGGTCGAACTGGTCGAGCATCAAACTCAGCGTGTTCCGCTCACGCCATGCGGCTACCAGCCTCTTGAGCATCATTAACCTCCGAATATCTTGCCATACAAAGCGTACGCGGCAATGCCCAGCAGCGGCAGGCCGAAGAAGACGCCGAGCACGAACATAACGGCATAGCGTTTCGAATCGGCCGCCCTATTGGCCAGCCCCTGGGCCATGGCGATGGGGATCCATCGCAACGGATAAAACATGATCGCACCAAT
>JAACEH010000318.1 GCA_011682595.1 Anaerolineaceae bacterium | reverse complement strand
AAGGGGCTGCTTTCGCTGGAGAGCCGCCGCACGGTGCTTTCGCCGCAGATGGTCGAGGCGGCCCGCAAGGCCGCCAAGTTGTGTGGATACCGGACCGCGACGACCTCGGTCTACCTGGCCAACTCGATCATGAGGTTGAAGGCCCCGCCCAGTGTCAGGCCGATTCCCTATTCGACGATGGCCGGGATTGATACGGCTGCCGGGCCGCCGTTCGGGCCGCTTGTTTCGGCGACCCGCGACAAACTGCCGGAGAGCCTGGGTGATGACGAAATCCTCCTGAACATCTGGGCGTCGGACAACCTCGGAGCGGGCCTCGGCGAGCAAGTGGAAGTGACGTTCTACCGCGTCGCCAAGGGCGGGCGACTGGTGACCGACGCTCGCCGCTTTACCGTCCGCGGCATTGTGGCCATGAAGGGCATCACCGCAAACGCGGACCTGGTGCCGGAGTTCGAGGGTGTGACCAACGCCCAAAGCCTGCGTGATTGGAAGCCGCCGTTTCCGCTGGACCTGTCGCGCATTCGCAAAGAGGACGAGCAATACTGGAAACAATACCGGGCCACGCCCAAGGCGTTTGTCTCGTTGGAAACGGCCAGGCAGCTTTGGGCTTCCGAGGGCCAGGCCGCCGGGCCGGGGGCCGATAGCTGGGTGACCTCAGTTCGTGTCGCCCCATCAGTTGCTGGGGTGGGCGGGGAGTTGTCGTCCGAGAAGTTTGCAGCCGCGTTCATGAACCTGCTGTCCCCGCGGGAAGCCGGGCTGGCCTTTCGTCCGGTCAAGGACGAAGCGCTGCGGGCGGCCCGGGGGGCGACCGATTTCGCCTCCCTGTTCCTGGGCCTGAGTTCGTTCCTGGTTATCTCGGCCGCGTTGCTGGTCGGGCTGCTGATGCGGCTGTCGGCCGAGAACCGGGCTCGCGAGGCGGGCCTCATGCTGGCCCTGGGCTTTGCCCCCCGGGCCGTGACGCGCACTCTGCTGCTGGAGGGGCTACTTCTGGCCCTGGCCGCCGCAGTGGTCGGCGTGCCGCTGGGGGTGGCCTATGCCTGCGGCATCATCGCCGGCCTGGCCACGCTGTGGTCCGGCCTGCTGGGGCCCTTTACGCTTTCGCTGCACGTCGCCGCGGCCAGCCTGGCCATCGGGGCGGCGGCGGGCATCGTTGTCGCCATGGCGGCCATGTGGTGGTCGGTCCGCGTTCTGCGGAGGCGAAATGCCCTGCTCCTGCTGGTCGGGTGGCGGGGGCTGCTGACCGAGCGGCTCGCCAGTCGCGGCCGAGCAAGCACGGTGGTGGCCGTCCTCTCGCTGGCCCTGGCGGCGGCCGTGCTGGTTCTGGCCCTGGCGGCGGACGTGATTCCGCCGACCGCCGCTTTCTTCCTCTCGGGAGCACTGCTGCTGGTGGCCGGGGTGGCTGGCGCTGTTGCGCTGGCGTCATCGTCATCGCGGCCCGGCTCGGCCCCGGGAGCGGCCCTGTCGATTTGGCGGCTGGCCTTTCGCTATGCCCGGCGGCAGCGGGTTCGCAGCGTCCTGACCGTCGGCCTGCTGGCCAGCGCCAGTTTCGCGATCGTTGCCGTGGCGGCCAACCGCAACGACCTTTCGCTCCTGGACACCTCGGACCGCGCCTCGGGAGCCGGAGGGTTTGCCCTGCTGGCCGAGTCGGAACTTCCCATTCACCTGGACTTCAACACTGCCGAGGGGCGCCGCCGGGCGGGACTGCTCGACGACGCGCCGTTTCAGGGGGCGACCATCCTGAGCCTGCGGCTGCAACGCGGCGACGACGCCAGTTGCCTGAACCTTCAACGGGTGCAGTCGCCGCGAGTGGTCGGTGTGCCCGGGGAACTGGTTGCCCGGGGCGGGTTCTCGTTCGCCGACTTCGAGCCGCTGCAAGGAACCAGGCGGAAACCCTCGAACCCTTGGGAACTGCTCGACCAGGAACTCACCGACGGCAGCGTGCCGGTCATCGGCGACGAGGCCAGCGTGAAGTGGATACTGCACTCGGGCCTGGGCCGGACGGTGACCGTTGACGGGCCGGAGGGCAAAATTCGCTTGCGTATCGTGGGTCTGCTTCGCGGCAGCATCTGGCAGAGCGAACTGCTGATGTCCGAGCGGCACTTCATCAAGTGTTTCGGCGGCGAGGGCGGGTACCGCAGGTTCCTGATCGAGGCCCCCGCCGGGCGGCAGGCGGCGCTGGCCAAAGCGCTGCGCAGCGGCCTGGCCGACCAGGGTTTCGACGTCCGCCGTACGGCCGACCTGCTGGCCCGTTACGCCGGCGTGCAGAACGCCTACCTCTCGGCCTTCCACACCCTGGGCGGACTGGCCCTGGTGCTGGGAACCTTCGGCGTGGTGACGGTGCTGCTGCGAAATATCGTCGAGCGCCGCGGGGAGCTGGGCCTGATGCTGGCCGTCGGTTTCCAGAGGCGGCAACTGGTTCGCCTGCTGGTCCTGGAGACCGGGCTGCTGGTGCTGGTGGGTCTGGCCATCGGGGCGGCGGCGGGACTGTTGGCCGTGGCCCCGCACCTGGTGGCGGCGCGAGCCGACGTTCCCTGGTGGCGCCTGGCGGCGACGATGGTCCTTATCGTTCTGGTCGCCCTGGCGGCCTGCATCGTGGCCACTCGGCGGGCCGTGGGCGCAGAACTCCTGGCGGCCATTCGCTCTGAGTAGCGGGAGGATCTCCCATGTTCCAGTCGGAAGATCGCGACAAGAGGCCTGGGCCGCCGTCGCCCCCACCC
>JAACEH010000317.1 GCA_011682595.1 Anaerolineaceae bacterium | reverse complement strand
CTTTTCAAAGAACGTTTCGAGCAACGGCTCCGGCTGGTCGGCGATGAAGTCCATTGGGTCACACCTCCCTCTGGAATCTTCATCGGCATCCGAAAGCCGGTTAATTACGAAGTTGACAAAGTAGCACTAGGTGGCTATCTCTTCTTAGAAATCTGGGGACAGTATCAATCCTGTTCGGCACTCGTTGTGCTGTGGGCGGCTCACCTCATGGCGACCCCTTCGGTGTCGCCATGCCACCCGTCGTCCTTCCAATCCGGGGACTCCGGGGACAGGTTAATCCGGGGACAATGTGCCGTCCTCGGATTAACCAAGAATACAAGACAAATGCTCATCGAGAGACCGTGACCCGTGCACCGACAACCTTGGAGTGATACGAAAAGGACTTCCGACCCCCAAATGCCCCCTGTGCTGCCTCATCATTTAACAGTTGCTGCAATGCTTCTGTGGCCAACTTCGCCTGGTCCGCTTTGCGGAGAGCATCCTCGTCGCTGCACTCGATTCTTGTCTTTTGCATTGCCTTAGTAAGCTTTTCCAATCTGTCAAAACCACCCATATCCAGCTTCACGCTACTCATTCTCGCCTCCTTTTACTTCCGCGTTAAAGGGAACGCTTGGAATCTGGCGGAATCCATGGACAGTATGCTATGTGTGTTCGGTCGCACAGGGCCCTCTCGACCTACCGCACCGTCGCCAACGGGAGCCAGTGCGGTTCCGGATTGTCCGCACCTTTAAGACCAGAGTCGCCAACGCTGACGCGCCAACTCCTACAAGTTATCTTGCTCCGAGAGCGTCGTCAATAGCAAAGGTTCCGATAGCAAAGGTTCCGAATATCCGGACAACCCTCTCGCCCCCTGACTCCAGTACGTCACCCGTTGAGCAAGAATTGCATGCTGTCCCCAGATTGCGAAGGAGGGGCAGCCCATGCCACACACCATCGCGAATAATGGGGACTGTCCCTATTCTATTACTCACCCATGGCCTTGATGATCAGCCGCTTGGGCCTGCGGCCGTCGAACTCGGCGTAAAACACCTGCTGCCAGGGACCGAGGTCGAGTTTGCCGCCGGTTACCGGCAGGATCACCTGGTGGTGCACCAGGATGTTCTTCAGGTGCGAGTCGCCGTTGGTTTCTCCGGTGCGATGGTGCCGGTAATCCTCGCCGAACGGGGCCAGTTCTTCAAGCCAGTCGTCGATGTCCTGCAGGATTCCCGGCTCATTGTCGTTGACGAAGACCCCGGCCGTGATGTGCATGGCCGAGACCAGGACCAGCCCCTCGCTGATGCCTGACGCCCGGACCACCTCGGCCACGTCGTCGGTAATGCGAACGTAGGTCCGGTGCTCCCGGGTGTTGATGGTCTTGTATTCGGTCTGGAATTTCATGGTCGCTCCTTCGAAAAGGGGTTAAGGGACTGTTACAGAACGCTTTGTTGACGGGATGATATCCGCAGCCGCGTTTGCGGGCAAGCCCCGCGGCAAATTCTGACGTGACAACGGTGGCCGAGACGCTAGAATGCCGCGCAGCGATAAGCAGAAGGCCTGTGCTGAGCGGGCAGGTGGCGACACCGCAGGGGTCGCCATGATGACGCCGAAAGTGTGGACTGCCGCCGCCGCGGTGCCGATAGTCAGGATAGCGTCGGGTGCTTCAGGTGCTCTTGCAGTTGACCGCGCCGATAACAGAATCTCGGAGGGGGCAGTCTATGTGCGGAATCGTTGCTTACCTTGGCCAGAGGCGTGCCCAGCCGATCCTGATCGAGGGGCTCAAGCGTCTGGAGTACCGCGGTTACGACTCGGCGGGCGTGGCCATTCGTTGCGGCCAGGAAATGCGCGTGGTCAAGGCGGTCGGCCGCATCATGAAACTCGAGGCCGAGTTGCCCGGCCAAAACTGCGAAGAAGGCACCCTGGGCATTGGCCACACCCGCTGGGCGACCCACGGCGGCCCGTCGCAGGAGAACGCCCATCCGCACCTTGACTCCTCCGGCCGCCTGGCCGTGGTGCACAACGGGATCATCGAGAACCACGCGGCCCTGCGCAAACTCCTGGAGCAGGAAGGCGTGGAGTTTCGCAGCGAGACCGACAGCGAGGTCCTGCCCCACCTCTTCGCCAAGTACTATCGCGGCAACTTGGCCGACGCCGTGCGGCAAGGGCTGAAGGACATTCGCGGCACCTACGGCATCGCCGTCGTCCATGCCGACAACCCGGGCGTTCTGGTGGCGGCCCGCAACGGCAGCCCGCTGATCGTCGGCGTCGGCGACGGCGAGTTCCTGGTGGCCAGCGACGCCTCGGCCATCATCGCCCACACCACCCGCGTGGTTTACCTGGAAGACCGCGAGGTGGTGGTCATCACCCGCGACGGCTTCGAGACCAGCACCATCGACGCCGTACCGACGACCAATGAAATCCAGGAAGTGGAGTGGGACCTCGCCCAGATCGAGAAGAAGGGTTATGCCCACTTCATGCTCAAGGAGATTTTCGAGCAGCCCGAGAGCCTGGCCGACACGATGCGCGGCCGGCTGGACCTCGAGGAAGCCCAGGCGGTCCTGGGCGGCCTGCAGGCCTTCGCCAAAGAACTTACCCGGGCCAAGCGGATTATCCTGACCGGTTGCGGCACGGCCTGGCATGCCGCCCTGATCGGCGAGTACATGTTCGAGGACCTGGCTCGCGTGCCGGTGGAGGTGGAGTACGCCAGCGAGTTCCGCTACCGCAACCCGATCATCGGC
>JAACEH010000044.1 GCA_011682595.1 Anaerolineaceae bacterium | reverse complement strand
CCCGGAAATCGGCATGGTCGGCATCAGCGAAGCCCAGGCCAAGGAGCAGGGGCTGGACGTCAGGGTCGTCAAGTTTCCGCTGCGGGCTTCGGGCCTGGCCCAGGCCTACGGCGAGACCGAGGGGATGGTCAAGCTGGTGGCCGAGGCCACGACGGGCGAGATTCTGGGCGCCCTGTGCGCCGGGCAGAGGGCCACCGACGTGGTCCACGAGCTGGCCCTGGCCATGAAAAATGAATTGACGGTCCAGGAGATCGCCGAGACGATTCACGCTCACCCGACCTTCTCCGAGGGTGTGCTGGAGGCCGCGGAACTCTGGCTCGGCAAACCCGTGCACACGATTGGGTAAGGCGGTCCCGTGGCCTCGTCGCAAGCGCACAACCTCACGGTGGTTCGCCTTGGGCGGATGGCCTATGGGCCGGCTTTGGACGTGCAGTTAAGGGCCCTGGAGCGGGTCAAAGCCGCCCGCGATGATGACCGGCCGGTCGAGTACCTGTTGCTGGTCGAGCACCAGCCGCCGGTTATCACGATGGGCCGCGGAGGCGACCGCAAGAACCTTCTGGCCTCGGCCGCGCGGCTGGCCGAGTTGGGCATCGAGCTGCACGAGTCGTCGCGCGGCGGCGACGTGACCTACCACGGGCCGGGGCAGCTTGTGGCCTACCCCGTGCTGGACCTGGACCGCCACGGTCGCGACGTGCACCGCTACCTCCGCGACATCGAGCAGGCGGTGCTGGGGCTGCTGGACGGCCTGGGTCTGGAGGGCCGCCGCGACCGGCAGTACACCGGCGTCTGGGTGGGCCGGGAGAAGGTCTGTGCCATCGGCGTGGCCATCACCCGCTGGGTGACCTATCATGGACTGGCCCTGAACGTGGCCACGGAGTTGGACCGCTTCGGGTTGATCGTGCCCTGCGGCATTCGTGACCGCGGCGTGACCAGCCTGGAGAAACTTCTTGGCTGCAAGGTGGCCATCGACGATGTGGCCGCCAAGCTGGTCGAGGAATTCGTCCGCAGGTTCGACTTCGCGGGAACCGTCGAAGGCCGGGCCTCGGACATCTGAGAAGGAACACTTGCAGAAATCATCCGCCAACACATCCTCGCCCAAGCGTCGCCTGCCACCCTGGCTGAAGAAGCGCCTGCCGCCCGGCGGGGCGGTCGCCGAGACCCGGGCCATCCTCGATGAACTGGGGCTGGAGACGGTCTGCCGGGCGGCTCACTGCCCGAACCTGCCGGAATGTTTCGCCCGCCACACGGCCACATTCATGATCCTCGGATCCCGCTGCACGCGGAGTTGCCGGTTCTGCGCGGTCGATAGCGGCGCTGCCGATGCAGTGCGTGAGGACGAGCCGCAGGCGGTCGCCGAGGCGGCGGCGCGGATGAATCTGCGTCACGTGGTGGTCACCAGCGTCACCCGCGACGACCTGCCCCGCGGCGGGGCGGAACATTTCGCCCGGGTGATCAGTGCGGTCCGCCAGAGGCTGCCCGAGGCGATTGTCGAGGTGCTGACGCCGGACTTCCAGGGCCAGCGGGCGGCCATTGCCGAGGTCATCAAGGCCGAACCGGATATTTTCAACCACAACGTCGAGACCGTGCCGCGGCTTTACGCGGACCTTCGCCCGCAGGCCGATTACGCTCGAAGCCTGGAGGTTCTGCGGCTGGCCGGGGAGCTGGCCTCCTCGGGCGGGGGACGGCGCATCTACACCAAGAGCGGCCTGATGGTCGGTTGCGGCGAGACGGGCGAGGAGTTGCTCGCCGTCCTCGGCGACCTTCGGGCCTCGGGCTGCCAGGTTCTGACCGTCGGCCAGTACCTGGCCCCCAGCAACGGCCACTTCCCGGTCAAGCGTTTCGTTCCGCCGGAGGAGTTCGCCGAGTTGGAGACGGCGGCCCGGGCCCTTGGATTCCTGGCGGTTGCCTGTGGTCCGTTCGTGCGGTCGAGTTATAATGCCCAGGCGTTGTTCGAGTCGATGTAAAGTGGCGGCGAGTTATTCCCTGGCCGTCGCGGTGCTGAAGATTGCTGGAAGGAGCCGACCCATGGCTGAATTCAAAGTGACCCTGCCGTCGCTCGGCGAGGAGGCCGGCGACTCGGCCCAGGTGAGTTTCTGGTACGTCGATCCCGGCGACCCGGTGACCGAGGGCGACAACCTGTTGCAGATGCTGACCGACAAGGCGACCTTCGACGTGCCGAGTCCCGCCGCCGGAACGATCAAGCAGCATAGCTTCGGCGAGGGCGACCAGGTCGAGGTCGGCCAGGTGATCTGCATCCTGGAAACGAGCGACTGACCATGGCCAGACGGCGCAAGCGCGGCTTTTTTCTCGTTCTGGACGGTCCCGAGGGCTCCGGCAAGTCGACACAGGTCGGTCTGCTGGCCGAGCGGCTGAAGGGCGAGGGGCTGGAGACTTCCTGCGTCCGCGACCCCGGCGGCACGACGGCCGGCGAACGGATTCGCGACCTGCTGCTGGACGCTTCGCTGCCGGAGATGGACGCCCGGACCGAGATGTTCCTCTACATGGCCAGCCGGGCCGAGATGGTCCGCCGGGTGATCCGCCCGGCCATCGAGTCGGGACTGACCATCGTCAGCGACCGCTTCATCTCCAGCACGGTGGCCTACCAGGGCTACGCCGGCGGGCTGGACCCCCGCGAAATCGTCCGCGTCGGCAAGATCGCCTGCCAGGGCTATTGGCCGGACCTGGTCGTGTTGCTGGACCTGCCCGCGGCGGAAGGTTTCCAGCGCATCCGGCGGGAACACGACCGCATGGAGCAGAAGCCCCTGGCCTTTCACCGGCAGGTGGTCAAGGGATTCCGGGAACTCTCGCGCAGCGACCCGAAGCATCACGTGTTGGTCGATGCCCGCGGAGCGATCGAGACGGTCGCCCGGCGTGTCTGGAAGGTGGTCAAGAGTGTCGTTTGCTGAGGTGCGACATCAGGAGTCGGCCATCGCGGCCCTCGGAGCATCGCTGGCCATGCAGCGGGTGCCGCAGGCCTTCATCTTCTGCGGGCCGGCCGGTGTCGGCAAGGCCCTGACGGCCCGGCTGCTGGCCAGGACGTTGCTCTGCGACAAACCGCTGACCGGCGGCGGGAAGTCGGCCGCGCCGCAAGCCTGCGGCAAGTGTCCGCAGTGCAGGCTCTGCGACACCGGCAACCATCCCGACCTGAGCTGGTTCAGAAAGCCCCCGGACCGGGCCGACCTGCCCATGTCGCTGGTCGCCCGGGGCAAAGGCTCGCCCGAGGCGGCGACCATCAACGAGTCGGTTCAACTGAAGCCCATGCAGGCCGCCTGCCACGTTACGGTCGTCGAGGATGCCGAGCGGATGAATGCCTCGTCGGCCAACGCCTTCCTGAAGACGTTCGAGGAATCGCCCGAGGGGTCGTACCTGCTTCTGGTGGTGACGGCGTTGGACCGTCTGCTGCCGACGATTCGCAGCCGCGGGCAACTGGTTCGCTTCCGGGCCCTGCCCGAGGAGTTCGTGGCCAAGTTGCTTTTGCGGGAAGAGGGCATGTCGGCCGACCAGGCGGAAGTGCTGGCCCGGTTCGGCGAAGGCAGTTGCGACCAGGCCCTGGCCCTCTGGCGGTCGGGATTCCTGGGGCTTCGTCGCGACATTCTGGACGTTCTGCCGGAAGCCGGCCGGGCCGAGGCCCTGGTCGCAGCCGACGGCATCATCGACTGGGCCAACAAGCAGGCCCATCAGCAGAAGACGACGAACAAGGCGGTCGAGGAGAATGAGTTGCGGCGGCTGCACCTGAAGCGAGCCCTGGCCCTTCTGGCCAGCGTATTTCGCGATGCTCTGGTGCTCAAGGCAACCGGCGACGAGGGGAACATCCGCAACAGCGAGGCCAGGGCGATGCTGAAAAGAATCGCCTCGCGACTGCCCTCGCAGGCCATCGAGCGCGGACTGAAGCGCATGCTCGAGTACCAGATCTACGTCGACCGCAACTTGCACAACAAGCTGCTGATCGAGAACGCCTGCCTGGAGATGTGCGACCTGCTCGGCCCCGTTCGGAGTTGAAACCGTTCTTGGACGACCACTCCTCTGACAAGTCCGCCGTTGGCCCCGTGTACGTGTTTAGCCATGTAGGGACACCCCTTGCGGGTGCCCACAAGAAGGCGTTCGCGGGCGGGGGCAAGCCCCGCCCCTACTCTGCAACAACAAGAAGGGCGCAGCACCCGCGGATCGGTTCTGCGCCCGGAGCGGCAATCACTGATTTTCGAACTCACTCGGCGTCGGGCTTTTCCTGGTCGGGCGGCTGCTGATGCCGGTCGGGTAGTTTCCGCAGCGGAATCACCTTGTGAATCACCCGCTCGGGCGACTCGGGGTCGACGGTGCCGGTTCCCTGCAGCGGCACAGCCACACTGGCGCCGTAGACCTGCGGCTGTTTGAGCAGTTCCTCGGCCTCGGCAATCTGTTCGGGCGTCAGGGCCGGCCGGATTCCCTCGACGTACTCGCGGCTCAGGTCGCGAAGCGTCTCCAACTTTTTCTGAACCGCCAGCCGCAACTTCTCCCGCGCATCGTCCATCATCACGCGATCGTTGGCGTCCTTGGCCTCGCGGACCGCCGTGCCGGCGGCCCGCATCGCCTCGTCGCTCTCTTTCATTCGCTTTGCGGCCTTGGGCTTGAACTCCTGTTCGAACTTCTCAATCTCGACCTTCTGTTCGACCGAGAGCTTCATCCCGGAAACTGCTTTCTGGATCGGCAGTTTCGAATTGCTGAACCGCCGCGGCGCATCCGGCGAAGAGCCCACCGGCGGCATGCCCGCCTGGGCCGGCGGAGAGGTCGTGATGCCCACGCCTCGGGGCATATGGCGAATCTCCGGCCCGCTCAGTTTCTGGTCGCGCGAACGTGTCGTTGCGTGCCGCGGCGTTACGGCGGGCGGCGCGCTTTCCTGTCGCGGCGCAGGCTTGGGCGTTGCTTCGGGCACTGCACCGACGGTCGCGCCCTTCGGCCGGCGGTCGCGAAGGGCGACGACCAGCAGCACGACGAGCGCTGCGACCACCAGAACAATGCAGCCGCCCATCAGCACCTTGAGCGGCCCGGAGAGTTTTTTCATGAGTCGGTCTCCCGTGTCGGCGCCGGCTTGGCGGCGACTCTGTTTCCCGACATCGCCCCTGCCATCATAATACGAACCTGACGGTCGGGCGTCCGTTTTTTCGCAATTGGCGGGCGAAATGGTCGCAGGACGGTTTGAGGAAGGTCAGACGCCGACCTTCTCGGGCTCGTGTTCGGCCTCGGCGTCGGCGTGCGGGTGAGCCCGGTTGTAGACTTCCTGCATGCGGCGCATGGTCACGTGGGTGTAGATCTGCGTGGTCGAGAGCGAGCGGTGGCCGAGCAGTTCCTGGACGGCCCGCAGGTCGGCCCCGCGGTTGAGCATGTGCGTGGCGAAGGAGTGCCGCAAGGTGTGCGGACTGACGCTGGGGTCGAGTCCCGCCTCGGCCAGGTACTTGGCCAGTTTGCGGCGGACGCTCCGCTGGCTGAGCCGTTTGCCGTGGCGGTTCAGAAACAGCGGCCGGCGGTCGAAGGCGGCGGAGTTCGGGTCCCCCTGGCGGGCCTGCAGGTAGTTCCGGATGGCCTTCAAGGCGTAGGACCCGATCGGGGCGAGACGTTCCTTCTTGCCCTTGCCGCGAACGCGAGCGACCTCGCCGAAGGTGTCCAGGTCCTCGATGTTAAGCTGGCAGGCCTCGCTGACGCGCATGCCGGTCGAGTAAAGCGTCTCCAGGATGGCCCGGTCGCGAAGCGTCAGCAGGTCGCCGCCCTTGGGGGCCTCGAGCAATCGCTCGATCTCGTCGGGGTCAAGAAACTTCGGCAGGCGGCGCTCCTGCTTCGGCGTGCGGATGACTTGCACCGGGCTGTCGGCCAACTCGCCGGTGCGCACCAGGAACTTGTAGAACGAGCGCAGCGTGGCCAGCTTGCGGGCGATGGTGGCCCGGGAGTAATTGACTTCGCGGAGTCGGGCCAGGTAGCGCCGCAAGGTCATCACGTCGACGGCCTTCAAGGCCTTGGTGACGCGCACCGGGTCCGCCGCCTCGGCGGAGTCTTTGCCGGCGGCCTGGTCGTTACCGTGGCCGGCGCCCTGGGGCTGAAAGAGAAAAGCGACGAAGTGCTCCAGGTCCGAGCGGTAGGACTTGAGCGTGTGCCGGCTGAAATTCTTTTCGTATTCCAGGCTGTGGAAGAACTTGGTCACCAGTTGGCTGGTCATGATCAGAGAGCGCTCTTTCTTCTGGCGAGGCACAGGTGGTCGTCCTCCGCTCCCACGCACCCACGCAGGAAACCCGGCAGTGCCGCACCATCGAAGCGGCGAAAGTCATTCATCGAGTCGGTGCAGCAACTTCTCGTTGACCTGGCGGCTGAGGACCGCCGCGTCAAACCAGTCGAAGCTCAAGTCCGTCCGGGAGGCCAGGTCCATGAGGGCCTGAATCAGACTCTCCTCGTCGCCCTCAGGATATCTGAACACATACTGGTGACCGCCCTTAACCAGTGACAACTGACGAAGCTCACTCAAATGAACGTCCCCTGCGGCGAAATCAAGGCCCCGCCCGTATCGGCGAGGCCCAGTACTTATTTCGGCCACTTCTCCGCCTCAGGTCCAACTTTTATGGCCAGCCAGCGACGTTTTCGCCCCTCTTTGCCCAGCATTTCGCGGATGATGCCGTAGGAGCACAACCGCTGAAATTCGTGTTGATTGACAATGAAATGCCGCCACCCATAGGGATTGGCGTCGGACTGCCGCTCACGGGCATACTGGCGGGCCAGTTTCTCGACCTCGCTGTTCTTGCCGCTGAAAACGCGGCTGATCTGGTCGCGCGGACGGTCGGCCGCTTCCTTGCCCACCGCAAACGGGACCCCGGACCGGCTGCTGCGGACGGGGTCGAAGCGGCCGCCCTGAGCCGCCGGGCTGGGGCCTGCGGCATAGAGCTGAACGGCCAGCCCCATTCGCGGCGGATTGAAGGCGTCGTACTCGGTCACCGCGGCCACCAGGACCGCCTGGGCCTTGAAGGCCCGACCCAGGGCCCGGGCTTCCTGGGGGCTGCCCACGGTGGCCATGCCATTGGCCGCCAGGTAATCGTAAACGCGGCCGATGGGCACCACGGTCAGCCCCTCAACCTGCTGAAGCTCGGAGGTGAAGTTGTTGGTGACCTCGATCAGGTCGACCCGCGGATTCGTTGACAGGTTCATCATCGGCGCGACGACGATCGTGCTGATGCCCTCGAGCGAGTTGTAAAGCTTTTCGCCGCGGCGCTTGATGCACCCCGAAAACGAGACGGCGGCCGCAGCAAGCAGACACCCGGCCAGTATTATTTGGCGAAACGGTCTGTGGGTCACGACTGCAGGTGCTCCTACATTGCCGCCCCGTTGGCTTCCACCTTTGCCTCACCGGTGGCTCTGGCCTTCGCGGCGCCGGGAACGGGTCTTTGACTGTTGCCCAGGCGAGTGGGTCTGACCCGCGTGGCCTGGATGAGATTCGTATCCAGCGGCTTGAGGCTCCAGATGTTGTCGGCCCCGTCGCGATTGCTGGCGAAGTAGATTCGCCCGTCGGCCGACCACACCGGGCACCAGTCGCTGCTGGGTTCGCGGGTCAGCTTGACACGCGTCAGCCCGTCGATGGTGGTGATCCAGATGTTGTCGCCGCGCATCACTGGCCGATGTTTCAGGGCCCCCTGCCGCGGATCCTGGACCAGGCGGACCGTGGTATAGACCAGCCGCTTGCCGTCGGGACTCCAGCCCGGGGCGATGGCCGCCGTGGTGGCCGTGGCCGGGACCACCTCGGTCGGGAACCGCGCCTCGCCGTCGACCAGGTCGACCGTCCAGATGCTGAACAGCCTGGCGCCGCGCCGGCGGGCCAGTTGAAAGGCGATCTTGCCGACCGCCGCAGCAGGGCTCCAGGAAGGGAACAGGCCGTAGGTGATGAACTTGCGGTTGGCCGGGTTGGCCACCTCGACGATCCAGATTTCCCACCGACCGCTGCGGGTATTGAAGCTCGAGTAGCACAACCGCGACCCGTCGGGCGACCATGACGGATGGACGTCGTGCGACAGGCCGCTGGTGACCTGGAAGGCTGTGCGACCGTCGGTGGCCATGACGAAAATGTCCCAGTTGCCCGCACGGTCGGAGGCATAGGCGATGAAGTTGCCGTCCGGCGACAAGGCCGGCTGCACCTCGTTGGCCGAGTCGTCGGTCAGCCGCGTGACCGCCCGGCCGTCAATCTTCTTGATGCAGAGGTCGCTGGTCCGGGAGTAACGCGTGGACGAAAAAATCATCCGGCGGCCGTCCGGACTGATGTCCGGGTCGGTGTCCGAGCCGATCTCGGTGAACGAGTTCTGCTGCAGGCCGCTGTAGGCCTGCGTCTCGAAACGCACCGACGGCGAGTCGCCGACCTGGCCCAGAATGTCCAACCCGGCGCCCGAGTCCGATGGCGGCATGATCGGCTGCGGCTGGTCCAGGGCCGTCTGCCCAGCCCAGCCACAACCGGCCAACATCACGAAACCACAGATCGCCGCAAAGATGGGTTTCCACATGACAACGACTCCCGGCTTTTTTCCTGACACTCCGCGGAGGATCAGCCCCATGACGACCCGCGCAAGGGACCGCACGAAGTGAAGACGGCCCCTGCGCGCAGAACACAACCTGCGACGCTCCGCGAGCGGACGTCACTCGCTATCGGCACATTATTGAACGTTTCTTTAGGCAATACCCCCCCCCCCTT
>JAACEH010000316.1 GCA_011682595.1 Anaerolineaceae bacterium | reverse complement strand
GGCCGTGATCATACATCGCGAACTCTCTCATGGCCACGCAAGCGTGGACCATGCCACCCCGGCCTGGGCACACCCGAGCGTGAACTGCTCTAGTGGGCGGGCAACGCCTACTGAGGCACGTCCTCCAGCGACCAGCGGCGGGTCTCGATCTCGTAGTCCGAGTGAATCTGCTCGACCAGCCGTTGAAGGTCCTCCACGGTCAGCCACTCGGGGTTGGTGTCCGAGGCGTAACGGAACGCTTCCGGACAGGGCCGGCCCTCGCCCTTGAGCAGGGCCTCGCGCAGCTCCGGCTGCGGCTGCACGATGAAGCACTCGTTGAACTCCACGGCGTTGCGGGCCTCGTCCTCGCTGAGCAGCATCTCGTGCAGCTTCTCGCCCGGGCGGATGCCCACGATCTCCTGCTTGCACTGCGGGGCGACGGCCCGGGCCAGGTCGACGATCTTCATCGACGGGATCCGCGGCACGAATATCTCGCCGCCCTTGGCCAAATCGAGCGTCCGGGCCACGAAGTGCACCGCCTGGTCCAGGGTGATCCAGAACCGCGTCATGCGGGCGTCGGTAATCGGCAGCCGTCCGGTGACCTTCCTTTCCTGGAAGAACGGTATCACCGAGCCCCGGCTGCCCAGCACGTTGCCGTAGCGCACCACCGAGAAACACGTCGCCCCGGCGACGCGATAGACGTTGGCCGCCGTGAACAGCTTGTCCGAACAGAGCTTGGTCGCCCCGTACAGGTTGATCGGGTTGCAGGCCTTGTCGGTCGACAGGGCCATGACCTTCTTGACCCCGTTCTCCAGGGCCGCGTCAATGATGTTCATGGCCCCGATGATGTTGGTCTTGATGCACTCCTCGGGGTTGTACTCGGCCGCCGGAACCTGCTTCAGGGCCGCCGCGTGAATGATGTAGTCGACGTCGTGAAAGGCCCTCGCCAGGCGACTCCTGTCGCGCACGTCGCCCAGAAAATAGCGGACATACGGGTACTTCTTCAGACTCCACCTCTGCGACATCTCGAACTGCTTCAACTCGTCGCGGCTGAAAATGATCACCTTCCGCGGCTGGTAGTTGTCCAGGATATATTGCAGCATCTTTTTGCCGAACGAACCCGTGCCGCCGGTAATCAAAATCGTCTGATCGTTAAACACAGTTGATCTCCCTATCGAAGAAAGTCCGCTGCCGCAATGCGACCCGTCATTGCTCGCCCCTGCTCAGGCTCTCGGCGTACGGCCGGAAGTCGGCCGCCAGAAAATCGCTGATAAGCACAACCTCCGCCCGGCCGTCCAGAAGAGTGTCGGCCGCCTGGCCCAGGGCCGCCGGGTCGGCTACAAGAATCACGTCGGCTGCAATGGACTCCGTCGGGGGCTGCACCTGCAGGCCCAGCCAGCGCGAACCCACCTTGTCCGCATCGTATACGCCGACCAGTTCCAGTTCCAACTCCTTGACCGAAAGGTAAGCCGCGTCGGCCAGTTCGCTGGTGCCGACAATGGCGATGGTTCGCAGCGGGCGATCCTGCATCAGCCGACGGAGCCGACTGTTGATCACCATGCGAACGTTGCAGAAGAAACTGGTCGTGTAGTGCGCGTAGTCCAGCACCAGGCGCATCTTGTCGGCCAGCCCTTTCGGCGTCAAGTGGTAGGCCAGCCGGTTGGCCGGCATCGAACGGGTCGTGACCAGCCCCTTGCGAACCAGACGCCGCAGGATGCTGTTGGTCAGACCCAGGGCGATGCCCAGCCGCTTGGCCAGCGTCCGCTGCGAGACCTGCGAGTTGCGCTGGATCTCGTCCAGGATTCTCAAGTCGCGATAAACGTCACTTGCGCTGTCTTCACCAGACACGTCAAGAGCCTCTCCAAATCAGACCTCTGCACCGCCAGAACCCGGCAGCGCCCAACACAGGCCCTACCGGCAGAGCCGCCCCTGCCAGCCGGGACGGCAAAACAAAATCAAACCGTCCCACCATGGATCGCCAACCCGGGACCACGTCGTTCATTTCATGAACGCCCAATTCCCTCCTTCTCCGGACGGCAAATCAAGCGGATTCCCTGACCAGTTCAATGTCCGAAGGCCCTTGTGGCTCCCGCGTGGAAAGGCACAATAAAGTGGCGTTCATTTGGTGAACGCCCAATTCTGGCTCAATCCCTGGACGAAATCAAGAAGATTCCGGAGGAATTGTCAGCCCCCGACGGGCCAACGGGCCGTAAAAAGCCCTTTTCGGCTCTCAGGGCCAGCCATCGGAAATAATCTCCCCTGCCCTGCGTTGCACTGACTGGAGGCGTCAGAGTGCTTCCGGCCGGAAAAACGTCAATTGCCCGAGGTGGGCAATATTAGGGGCTGCCTCCCGGCCGGTTTTTTGACGATAAGGCGGAACGTCAGTCATGCTTTCTGGAACGCAAAGGAGGTAACAGGATGAAACTGCATCGCATTGCAGCCACATTGTTGGCTCTGGGTCTGCTGGCCACTACGGCCCTGGCTCAAGACGAGGCCCAGGGACAACAGCGGCGCCGCAGGCGGCGGCAGTTGCCGCCGCAAGTGCGGAAGAAGATTCTTGAGAAGTTCGACGCCAACGGAGATGGCGAACTAAGCCAAGAGGAACGACAGGCCGCCCGCAAGGCCCTCTTTGAAAAAATCGACACCGACGGCGATGGCAAACTCAGTGACGAGGAACGACAGGCCGCTCGCCAGGAGTTCCGTCAGCGCATGGGTGAGCGTCGCAAGAAGATGCTCGAAAAGTTCGACA
>JAACEH010000315.1 GCA_011682595.1 Anaerolineaceae bacterium | reverse complement strand
GAGGCCGTGCGGGACAATCCTTTCCTGCAATACGCGGTCCTGGCGTCGCTGCTGGCCAGTGTGGCCTCGGGCGTCGTGGGCACCTACGTCGTGGTGCGGCGGATCACCTACATTGCCGGCGGCATCGCCCACTGCGTCCTGGGCGGCATGGGCGCAGCCTACTATCTGCAGAAGACGGTGCCCGCCCTGGGTTTCCTCGAACCGATGCACGGCGCCGTGGTCGCGGCGCTGGCGGCGGCGGTCATCATCGGGCTGGTCAGCCTGCGGGCCCGGCAGAGGGAAGACACGGTCATCGGCGCCCTGTGGGCCATCGGCATGGCCGTCGGGCTGATGTTCATCTGGAAAACTCCGGGCTACAACGCCGATCTCATGCGCTACCTGTTCGGCGATATCATGATGGTGCCGCTTCGGGAGGTCCTTCTGATCGGTCTTCTCGATGCCGCGGTGCTGGCCATCGTCGTCCTGTTCTACAAACAGTTCCTGGCCGTCTGTTTCGACGAGGAGTTCGCCCGCCTGCGGGGCGTCAACGTCGAGTTCTTTTACCTGTTGCTGTTGTGTCTGACGGCCCTGACGGTCGTGCTGCTGGTGAGCGTGGTGGGCATTGTCATGACCATCGCCCTGTTGACCCTGCCGGCGGCCATTGCGGGCAACTTCACGCGGACGCTGTGGCAGACCATGCTCCTGGCCGTGGGCCTGGCCATCGTCTTCACCACCGGCGGCCTGGCCGTCAGTTACAGTCGCGACCTGCCGCCGGGAGCGACCATCATCATCCTGGCCGGGGCCACCTATCTGCTGGTCGCCGTCGGCAAAGGAATGTTGAAACGCCGCCTCGCATGAGGCATAACCCACTGCAATCCGGCTCCTTCTGGAGTCGTGATCCATATAGGGGTACCTGGTGTGTGGCTGAAGCGGCCGGCGGGCCGGCGGGGCAGTCATCCCTCTGCTGAGATTTCGAGAACTGGTTGTCTTGAGCTGCGTCTAACCTTTCGGTATTGGAGGTTTGGCCATGAGACCCATCGCTCATCTCGTCCTGTGTGTATGCTTACTCGTATTTCTGTGCTCGTGTGTGCCGCCGGCCGGCGGCATCGGCGAGCCCTACATCATTACCGAGGCCGACTACCGGTTGGCCGTCTCACTGGGCGATGACCAGCCGGAGGTCACCGCGGAACTGACCCTGCGCTGCAATCGGGCGGACCAGAGGATCGCCATCCTGCCGCGAAGTGTCGCCCTGCTCGATTGGCAGGCCGGCCAGGCCCGCATCATTGCCGGGCCGGAGAGTTATATCCTCCAGGTTCCCCGGCCGGGGACGTACCACGTGCGGATGCGGTTCCTGGCGGCGCGTCGGCAGCCGTCGATCAGCGTCGAAGAGGTGGACCTGCCCGGCCTGCCGGCCAACCGCAGCGAGATGACGGTCCGACTGCCGGCCGGCACGGGCGAGTTCAGCACCAGGCCGCAGGGTATCGTCACCTCGGACACCACGCGGGGCGACCGGCGGCAAATCCGCCTGCTGCCCCCCCCCGCCCGGACGATAACCTTGCGCTGGCACAAGTCGGCCGCCGCCGCGGTCGCCGAGGCCAGTGTGCTGGTCAGCAGCGACTCGGTGCTTCGCGTCCGCCGCGGGCTGGTTGTCCGCGACACGCGGCTTTCCTGCGCCGTCCAGCAGGGGGCGATCGACTCGCTGGCCATAACGGCGCCCCCCGGCGTCACGGTCCGAAGCGTCACCGGCCGGGACATTCTCTCGTGGAGTTTCCAGAACGATGGCCGCACCATTGCCGTCCGATTCGATCGCAAGATCAAGGGGCGGACGCAGGTGCGGCTGAGGTCGGAGGAGATTCTCCCAGCGCTGCCGGGGCCGTACTCTTACCTGCCGATCACCGTGGCCGCGGCCCGGGCCCACGAAGGAACCATTCGCCTGCTTCCCGCGGCGGAGCTGGTCCTGACCGAGACCTCAGCGGTCGGTGCAACCCGCAGCGGCGACGGTCTGGCCAGGCGGACCGCGCTGGGCTACTCGTTCGCCCGCCTGCCGGTCAAGGTCGAGCTTCAGGTGGCCGAGCGCGAGCCCCGGCTGGCCGTGGTGACCGAAACGCTGGCCACGATCGAAGCTGGCCTCCTGACCCTCCACAGCCGCCTGGCCTACGACATCCAGATGAGGGCGGTTCGCGGCCTGTCGATCGGCATCCCCGAGGGGGCGACTGTGCTGGAGGTTTCCGGGGCGGCGGTTCGCGATTGGGAGGTGGCCGACGGCCGCAATCTGAAAGTGCGTTTCGACAAGGCCCGCATGGGGCCGGTGAAACTGGCGGTCCGTCTTCAGCAGAACCTTCAGAAGATCAACGGCTTCGTCATCCCGCGTCTGCAGCCGTCGGGTGTGGCGCAGGAGGAAGGCGTCATCGGCGTCTCTGCGGGCGAGGGCGTTCAACTGCGGCACCACCGGGCCGCGCTGACCGAGCAGATCGACGTTGGTCAACTCCCCAAGTGGCTCCGCGAGGGCGGGGCCAGGCTGGGTTACCGCTATCGCCGCCCGGGCGGCACGCTGGCGGTTCTGACCGAGAAGATCCGGCCGCGCGTGACAGCGGCAATCATCGACAAGGTGATCCTCGAGCAGGATCTGCTGCTTCGCACAGTGCAGGTCGCTCTGAAGATTGAGCAGGCGGAGGTCTTCGAGATTTCGCTTCGCATCCCGGCCGAGTTGACGCCGCTCAGGGTGACCGGCCCGGCGGTGGCCGGGTGGC
>JAACEH010000043.1 GCA_011682595.1 Anaerolineaceae bacterium | reverse complement strand
GCCGAGGACGTGGACGGTGAGGCCCTGGCCACCCTGGTGGTCAACAAGCTGCGCGGCACGCTGAATGTCTGTGCCGTCAAGGCCCCGGGCTTCGGCGACCGGCGCAAGGCCATGCTGGAAGACATCGCCACGCTGACCGGCGGCCAGGCCGTCTTCGAGGATCTCGGCGTCAAGCTCGAGAACGTGGACCTGAGCCAGCTCGGGCAGGCCAAGAAGGTGACCGTCGACAAGGAGACGACGACGATCATCGAAGGGGGCGGCAAGACCTCGGCCATCAAGGGCCGCATCGAGGCCATCAAGAACGAGATCGAGGCGACCACCAGTGACTACGACCGCGAGAAGCTTCAGGAGCGACTGGCCAAGCTCTGCGGCGGTGTGGCCCAGATCAACGTGGGCGCGGCCACCGAGGTGGCCATGAAAGAGAAGAAGGCCCGGGTCGAGGACGCCCTGCACGCCTGCCGGGCGGCGGTCGAAGAGGGCATTCTGCCGGGCGGCGGAGTGGCCAGCCTGCGGGCCCTGAAAGCCCTGGACAAGGTCAAGGCCAAGGGCGACGTGAAGATCGGGGTGGACATCGTTCGCCGGGCCCTGGAGGCGCCGATCAAGCAGATTGCCGAGAACGCGGGGGTCGACGGCTCGATCGCCTGCGAAAAGGTAAAGGACGGCCAGGGCAGCTTCGGTTACAACGCCCTGACCGACAAGTACGAGGACCTGGTGGCTGCCGGGGTGATCGTTCCGACGAAGGTCGAGCGGTCGGCCCTGCAGAACGCGGCCAGTATCGCCGGTCTGTTGCTGACGACCGAGGCGGTGGTCAGCGAGATTCCCGAGAAGAAGAAGGGCCCGGCCGGCCCGGGAGCCGAGATGTACTGAGCGGCACGGCCGAGACAAGACGTGACGGGGGCGGGGCTTCGGCTTCGCCCCCTTTTTTATGCGGTGCCGCAAGAGGCTCGGAATTCCTGAACTTCCCGGCGCCGTAGTCGTCTAATTGTGCGAGAATGGGCTCTTGGCTGTTGGGGACGGCACACGGAAAGGAGCGAATGATGAAGCTTCGACACCTATCTCTGGTTACGGTAGTGTTTCTTCTTGCGGCGGCCTGCGCGGAGCCGGTTCTGGCAAAGAATGTCGGCAGCAAAGTTCGGCCCGCGGCGAAGGCGGGACCGGCCTCTCTGGCCGAAGGCAACAACGCCTTCGCCTGCCAGATGTACCGGCGTCTGGCCGCCAAGCCCGGCAACCATTTCTTTTCGCCGTACAGCATCTCGGCGGCCCTGGCCATGACCTACGCCGGGGCCCGGGGGAAGACCGAGGTCCAGATGGCCAAAGTGCTGCACTTCCCTCTGTCGGAGAATCGGCTGCACGCGGCTTTCAAGGACCTCGGCGAGGCGTTGAATGCCGGCGGCAAGGAGCGTCCCTATCAACTGAGTGTGGCCAATGCTTTGTGGGGCCAAAAGGGCTATGAGTTCCTCGCCCCGTTCCTGGGGGTGGTCAACCGGAACTATGGCGGCGGGCTGCGGCGGGTGGACTTCGTCGGCGACACCGAAGGGGCCCGCAAGACGATCAACACCTGGGTCGAGGAACAGACGCAGCAGAAGATCAAGGAGCTCATTCCTGAGGGGATTCTGGACAAGTTGACGCGCCTGGTGCTGACCAACGCCATTTACTTCAAGGGCGACTGGGCCAGCCAGTTCGACAAGAAGCGCACCAGCGAGGAGCGGTTTACGGCAGTCTCAGCAATACAACGGCGGATCAAGACAGTCCAGGTTCCCATGATGCACCAGAAGGGCAAGTTCGGCTACCTCGAGACGCCGCAGATGCAGGTCCTGGAGATGCCGTACGTCGGCGGCGACCTGGCGATGATGGTGCTGTTGCCCCGGGAAAAGACCGCCGAGAGTCTGGCCGAGGTCGAGAAATCACTCTCGGCCGAGAACCTGAAGAAGTGGGCCTCCTTGCTGAGGAAACAGGAGGTCGTGGTCTCTCTGCCGAAGTTCAAGGCGACGAGCAGCTACCGGCTGGACGACGCGCTGAAGTCCATGGGCATGAGCGACGCCTTCTCCCGCGCCGCGGACTTCTCGGGCATGGACGGCACGAAGTTTCTCTATATCACAGCCGTGCTGCACAAGGCCTTCGTCGACGTGAACGAGGAAGGCACCGAGGCGGCCGCCGCGACGGCGGTGGTGATGGCCCTCAGGAGTATCAGTCGGCCGACGGTTTTCAGGGCCGACCACCCGTTTCTGTTCCTGATCCGCCACGTCAAGACCGGCAGCATTCTTTTCATGGGGCGGATGATGAATCCGAAGCTCGAAGGTTGAAGAGGAATCGGCGGCGGCTTACAGGACTTCCATGAAGCGTACCGTGGCGGCGGGGATGGTGCATTTATTTTTGGCCGGCAAGAGTTGTCGGTGGTCGGTTTCCAGATCGCGCAACTCGCGGACTGTTTCGCCCGAGAAGGTTGTGCTGGCGGGAAAGTCCAACGGGTTGGCGACGCAGAGCAGCCTGCGCGGGCCGCAACGAAAGATGGCCGAGTCCAGTTGCGGGGCCTCGGCGGTCAGTCCCTTGGCCAGGCCGGACTCGAAGGCCAGGTAGGCGATCGTCTCGGTCGAGACGTGGCCGGGCAGGGTGAAAACCCCCCCGTGACCGCAGGGCACAAGGGCCAGGGTAAATTCCGACAGTCCGTTGGGGAAGTGGCGGGCCAGGGTGTCGTCGCTTCGCATCCGCTCGTTGAGCAGCGGAATTCTCGGCCCGATGGCCAGGAAGCCGCCGTCTTGAACATAGCCAGAGAGCTTCCTCATGGCCGCACTCGACATGACCTCAAGTGTGGGGCAGATGACCAGGGCGTGGCGGCGAATCTCCTCCAGCGGCAATCGCGTGTCGCCCAGGGCAAACGACAGGCCGGCCTGGACCGCCAGGTCAATGAACTTCTTCAGCAGGGCCGGGCCTGCGGTGTGAATCGGCCGCTCGAAACCGAAGCCTTCATCGTCGCCCGGGCCACCCTCGACGGCCCGATCGGCCAACAGCTTCAGGTGAGCGTAGATTCGCGGATAGAGGATCAGAACCTTGCGATCCAGTTCCCACGGTTCTGTATGCAGAGTTTCCAACACCGGCTCTAGCGAGGCGAGGTCACATCCGGCGGGCAGATTCCGGTCCTCGGCCGCCGCGCCGTGCATCAGGGCCGCCCGGACGGCGAACTCTACCGCCGACGGATCGGACAACGGGCCGACGGCTCGGCAGACCTCCGCCACACGTCGCGGCCTGCCGTCGGCCGCCGGCTCGCGGCACAGGGCGCGGACGCGGAAGTAAAGGCGGGTCAGCCCGTCACCGGTTCTGGAAGCATTCACAACCTCCCGCAGATAGTCGAGCACGGATGGGCTTGCGGTCCGGGGCCTCTGCCGGTCGGCAAAAGCCAGCCAGTCCAACTGTGGCGGCAGGTCGTCCCGGCGTCGAGCGGTCGGCGGCTGCGGCTCGCGGGCCTGGTCGAAGGAAGACAACCTCTGCCGCCAGGCGCCGTTGAGGGCGGCGATGGTTCCGTATTTCTTCTGCAGCCACCGGCCAAAGCAGTCGCTCATGGTCACTCCGCGAGCCGCAACCCGAGCCGTCGGGCGCGGGCCTTGAGTTCGAGAATCTCGTCGGCCTCCGGCGGGCAGTCGATTTCCGGGAAGTCGGAGGCCCGGAAGCACGGTCGGTACTGCCTCATGACATTGACGAAGGTCCGCGGGCTGATGCGGTCAGCCAGGCATTCTCGCGGACAGAGACGGCAGGGCGACTGCCGGCGGCGAAGCTCAGCCAACTGTGTCGAAAATGCGGACGGGCGGTGCGAATCCATGCCGAAATTATACGGGCACCGGCAATTGTCGTCCAGTTCCCAAGGATTCACCCCGGTCGGGGTCAAGACTGAAGGGTCGGCGGGTCGATTAAATGTTGACAGGCCGATGTGCCGGAAATACTGTTATACCGTGGCGATGGTGCGGCATGGTCAAAGCCGCTGCTGTGGCGGCCGGATACGGGAATCTGCTGATGAAGGTGTGCCTGGTTTCAACCGATGAGTCGGTGATCGACACCCTGGGCAAGGTGTGTCACGAGGAGTCATGCGATCTGTCGGTGCAGGGGTATTGGCCTGTGTCCGACGGGGAAGTGCGCCAGGTGATCTTACTCGATCTGGAACTCCTGGGCAGACCGTCGGAGGTAGACCCCGAGAGCCTGCGGCAAGTCGGTGACGTGGTGCTGATCTGTCCGGCGGAGATGGCCGGCGAATTGGACAAGCCCCTGCTTGCGGCGGCTGAGGACCTGTTTACCAAGCCGGTCAACGAGCAAACGTTGCGATATCGTCTGAGAGTCTGGGACCGTGTTCATCGCCAGCAGACGGCCCTGAAGCTGCTGGAGCAGCGGGTGGACGAGTTAGCCGGGGAGGTGGATCGCCAGTCGTCGGCCCTGCACGACGTCGAGGTCCGCAACCGCCTGGCCGGCCGGGAGCAGGGCCATCTGGACCAGGTGCTGCAGAAGATGCAGATGGTGACCCGGCTGAGCCGGCTGATCAACTGCCTGGACCTGCAGACGATTGTGGAGGCTTGTATAGAGCGTGTGCCGCTGCTGGTGAAGGCCAGGTACGCGTCGCTCTATTTTCACGATCCCCAGAGCGGCCACCTGGTTCTCGAACGGCACAACCATCCCTGGAGAATCTCCGAGCGGATCGACCTGGCCGACACGGCCAACTCGCCGATGGGGTTGGCCATTCAACGCAAGAAGCTGGTGCTGATCAGCGACTTCAAGGAGTTCGAGGCCCGCCAGCAGGTGACCGTCGACCGCCACTTCGCCAAGAACTACTCCACGAGCAGTTGCATCATCGTTCCTCTGATGAGCGGCCATCGGATTATCGGCGTGCTGAACCTGGCGGATAAAGTTGACGGGGAGCCGTTTGACGAGGATGTGGACCTGCCGCCGATCGAGCAACTCTGCGAGCTGATCGGGGCGAGCATTTACAATATTGAGTTGTTCCGCAAGGTCGAGCGCCAGGCCAAGACCGACGGCCTGACGGGACTGGCCAATCACCGCACCTTCATCGAACGGCTGAACGAGGAATGCGGACGCGCCGGCCGTTACGGCTCCAAGCTCAGTATGTTGATGATCGACCTGGACGACCTGAAGGAGATCAACGATCGCCTGGGCCATCAGGCGGGAGACGTGACGCTGTCGCATGTGGCCCGGATTATCGAGAAGTCGATTCGAGCCTCGGACCTTCCCGCCCGATACGGCGGCGACGAGTTTGCCGTCATCCTGGTCGAGACGGGCCTCAGGCAGGCCCAGGCCCTGGCCGATCGGCTATTGCGCAACATCCAGTCCGAAGAACTCAGGGTTGACAATCAGGCGGTCTTGCTGACACTGAGCATCGGGGTGGGCGAGTTGGCGGGGGCCCCCTCGCCGGAACAGTTTATCAAGCGGATAGACACGGCTCTTTATGACGCCAAGGAAGGCGGCAAGAACCGCGTTGTCACGGCCCGGGCGCCGGCCGACCGCCCACCGCCCGAGGCGACAGGATGAGATGGAAGATTCTCGGCGCCGTTCGGCAGAACTCCTAATCAGAAACCGTTTCCCGGCCGATAAGTAGTTGCAGGACAACGCACTGGCGCATCGGTGTTGCCCGGTGGCCGCTTAAACTTTTCGGCCGACAACGGCGCCGGTTGCCGGGCCAAGATCGTCTTGGGGCGAAAGGCAAGGAAATGGTTGACCTCGGAAGATCCGGGAAAGTGACCTTCACATTCCGCTGTAACACTCCGCGCCAAGTTTACCTGGTGGGCAACTTCAACCAGTGGGACAGAACAGCTACGCCGATGCATGTTGACGACAAGGGCGTGTGGCACGTGTCCCTGAAGCTGTCGCCGGGCAGTCACCAGTTCCGGTACTGGGAAGGAGGCGAAGTGTGGCACACCGACTACGCCGCGTGCGGCGTGGTGCGCAACGAGTTCGGCGGATTCAACAGCCTGGTTGAGGTGGAGCCCCCGATTCGCCTGAAGGTCATGCCCGAGGACTATGCCTTCGCCGCGCCGAGCCGCGTGCTGCAATAGTACGGACCGCATGTCGCAATCGCATAAAGAAGCCCCCGGCTTTTCGGTCTGGGGACTTTTTCGTATTGCTGCCACTTGCCTGCCGCCACCCCTAGTCCAGCGGGTTCATGACCAGGCCGCTGAGCAGCTTGGGATAGAAGTAGGTGGACTTCTGCGGCATCAGCTCCCCGGACCCGGCAATCGTCTCGACCTGCTCGATGTGCGGCGGCTTGAGCAGAAAGGCCAGCGCCGCGCCGTCCTCGTGGACCGCGTCGAAGGCCTCGCCGGCCAGGTGAACATAGCGCATCTGGAGGTCGTCCAGGGGACCGAAGGCATCGGCCAGCAGCCGCTCGATCACCAGCCGGTGAAGGACGGCCACGCCGAGTTGCCGCCAATCCCTGCTGTGGTCGGAGGCGAGCTTGTCCATGCAGGAGAGGTCTTTTAGCCGCACGACGTAGGCCGCCTGGTCGCCGCGAATATAGATGCCGAAGGCCACGCCGTCGTCGGTGTTGATGTGCTCTTCCATGCGGCCACTGACGGCTTCTGCGCCGGAGAATTCCTGCCATGTGAAATGCGTCGAGAGAACCTCCTTGAGGCGTTTCGCGTCGATCGCCGGCAGGTTCACCAGCACACGGTGCGTCGGGAAAATGGCCAGGCCGGGGTCACCCATCGAGACGCACATGATCGACGTGTAGTTGGCCGGGTGGTGGCCCGAGACGTCCTCGCCCTGGCTCCGCAGGTAGTCGCGATAGTTCAGTGCCGTTCCGTAGCGATGGTGTCCGTCGGCGATCAGCAGCGGCCGGCGGTGCATCAGCGAGGTCACCTCGGCGGCCGTCTCCTCGTGGGTGATGATCCACATGCGGTTGATCACGCCCTGCTGGTCGGTCACCGTCAGGTCGGGCCTGGCCAGCGGGCGGCGATCGAAAACGGCCATCACCTCGCCGGCCTCGTCGGGGTAGAGGGCCAAGACCTGGCTCAGGTTCACGTGCGTTGTTTTGAGCAAGTTCAGCCGGTCTTCCTTCGGCGCGCTGAAGGTCTGTTCGTGCGGGTGGATCGAACCGCTGCCGAAATCCTCCAGGGCCACCCGGGCTATGAATCCGCGGCGAACCAGCGTGTGCCCGTCGGCCGTGAATTCCTGCCCGTAAAGATAAAGGGCCGGGTGGCTCTCGCGCATCAGCACGCCGCCGGCCTGCCACTTCTTCAGGCATTCGGCGGCCCGCGTGTAGCGGTTGTCGCTCTCGGTGTCGGTGTCGGACTGCTTGCCGTAGATCAGTTGCACCACGTTGTGCGGGTGCAGACGATAAAGGTCCTGCTGCATCTCGGGGCTGATGCAGTCGTAAGGCGGCGCCGTGACCATGGCCAGATCCAGGGCCCGGCTGGTGTTGTAGCGCAGTCCGCGAAACGGAAGAAGTGCTGCCATTGTTCAATCGCCCTCTTTCACACTCTGGCCCGTTCCCGGAATGGCCCTCCCCCGCGCGGCAGGCGACCCGTTCCGGCGAAGTGGCTCAGGTGCCCATGTCGTGCGAGGACAGGTACTTGACCTGCTCCTCGGTCAGCGTATCTATCTTCACGCCCATGCTCTGCAGCTTCAGGTCCGCCACCCAATCGTCGATCGCCTTCGGCACGTCATGCACGCCGGCGTCCAGCTTGCCGCTGTTCTTGGCCGCGTACTCGCTGGCCAGGGCCTGGGTCGCGAAGCTCATGTCCATGACGCTGGCCGGGTGGCCCTCGGCTGCAGCCAGGTTGATCAGCCGCCCCTGGCCCAGAAGATAAATGCGACGCCCGTCCTTCATGACGTACTCGTCCACGAAGTTCCGCACCTCGTGATTGATCTTGCTGGCCAGCTTCTCCAGTCCGGGGATGTCGATCTCGACGTTGAAGTGGCCGCTGTTGCAGACGATGGCCCCGTCTTTCATCAACTCGAAGTGCTCGGTCCGAATGACATGAATGTCGCCGGTTACCGTTATGAACAGGTCGCCGATCTTCGCGGCCTCGGCGATCGGCATCACCCAGAAACCGTCCATCGTCGCTTCCAGGGCCCTCAGCGGATCGACCTCCAGCACGATGACCGAGGCCCCCATGCCGCGAGCCCGGGACGCGCAGCCGCGGCCGCACCAGCCGTAGCCGGCCACGACCACCTTCTTGCCGGCCAGCAGAAAATCGGTGGCCCGGATAATGCCGTCCATCGTCGACTGGCCCGTGCCGTAACGGTTGTCGAACAGGTGCTTGGTGTCGGCGTCGTTGACGGCGATTACGGGGAACTTCAGCAGCCCCTCTTTGGCCATGGCCCGCAGGCGAATGACGCCGGTGGTCGTCTCTTCCATCGAGGCGACAATCTTCTCGGCCAGGTCGGGGCGGTCCTTGTGCAGGCCCCAGACCAGGTCGGCCCCGTCGTCCATGGTGATGTTCGGCTCATGCTCCAGGGCCGCCGTCAGGTGCTTGTAATAGGTGTCGTTGTCCTCGTTCTTGATGGCGAAGGTCGGCACGCCGTACTCCTGGACCAGGGCGGCCGCCACGTCGTCCTGGGTCGACAGGGGGTTGGACGCGCACAGCAGCAGGTCGGCCCCGCCGGCCGTGAGCGTGCGGCACAGGTTGGCCGTCTCGGCCGTCACGTGCAGACAGGCGCTCATCTTCAGACCCTTGAGCGGCTTTTCCTTCTCAAACCGCCGGCGGACGAGCTGAAGCACGACGGGCATGTCGCCGTCGGCCCACTCGATGCGTTTCACGCCGGCCTCGGCCAGCGACAGGTCTTTGACGTCATGATTCATTTCGCCACTCCAATGGTTCTTGTTCTTGTTTCTTGTTTTTTGTTTGGGCTCTATTAGTCTGTCACAAAGCCACTTACTCAACGGACAAGGCGTTGCGAACAAAGTCCCGCACCTTCTGCGGGTCCTTCTCGCCGGGCGACCTCTCGACGCCGCTGGACGACTCGACGCCCCAAGGCCCCACCGCCCGAATCGCCTGGACCACATTCTCGGGCGTCAGGCCGCCGCTCAGGATCAGCGGGCGAAACTCGTCGCTCACTCCGGCCAACAGACGCCACGGTGCGACCTGCCCGCTGCCTCCGTACTTGCCCTCGACCCGGGCGTCGATCAGGCAGCCGTCCGGCCGACACGCCCCGAGGTAGTCCCGGGCGTCGGCCAGGTCGGTCTCACAGCCGATGCGAAAGGCTTTGATCACCTTGAACTGCCGGCCCAGGTCCTTGATGGTGCACGGCAGCTCGTCGCCGTGAAACTGTATGGTCCCCAGGCCGACGTTGCGGGCGATCTCGACCACCTCCGCCGGATCGCGATTGACGAACACACCGACCGCTGTCACCCATGGGGGCAGCGGGGCGATAATCTCCCGGGCCCGTTCGGCCGTCACTTCTCGCGGACTGTCGGCGAAGATCAGCCCGATGGCGTCCGCGCCGGCCTCCGCGGCCAGGGCGGCATCCTCGGGCGAAGTGATGCCGCAAATCTTCGTTCGCATCCGCGCCATGGAAGCCGCCTCCGTGGGCAATTCAGAGCCGCTAGACTATCAGAATCGGCCGCCAAGTCAAGGCGCTGATAACGCCGCCCAAGGCAAGGGGTGTGCAGGTCATGTTTGTAGGTGGATTGGTGGCATGGGCTGCTTGCCAGCCCATGTCGTGGAACCACGGAACATGCGTCGCCAGCGACGCATGCCACCCCCGTCGGGTCTGTTGACCAGATATACTTGACTTTACCTACAATCTTGACGTACACCCAGGCAAGGGGGTGTGGCCGGTTTTAAGTGGCGTGCTTGTAGGGGCACCCCGCTTCGCTGCATGAGTGCCACTCAAATGAGGTGCACCCCAACGGGTTGGCCGGTAGCCGGGCAGGCGCAAAAAAAATGGCGGCAGCGACCGAGGGGTGGCAAATCGCTGCCGCACTTAAAAAGCGCCCCGAAGGACGCCTTTCTCCCAATGACTTTGCAAGGCATGCTACGAACGCAGGACGTATGCCGACCATCCTGTTCCAACTGCTTGCTTGCTCTTGAGCCGTCCCTGGCGAGAGCGATGTGTTGGCGATGATGTGTGCGGATCAAATCCGTGAACCGACCGCATAGTATTACTTCCATAATGCAGCAATGTCAAGCCGGTGCTGGGTCTTTTTTTGCGGCGATCCGCTTTCGGCCCAATTCCCCGAAAGTGCTGTGACGGAAGGAACGAATAGAAAAGCTGCTCAAATCCGCACATAAGACTCGCAACGCAAAGGGATTACGCGCCGCACTGGCCGGCCGCTCTCAACGCGGGCCAGTCGCCGCGGCCAGGCGATCGAACTTCTCGGCCACCGTCGCCCAGTCGTACCTCTGGGCCAGGGTCGCGCGAAGGGCCTCGCTCGCCGAGACCCCCGGCGGCTCGGCCAGCAACCTTGCCAAGCGGCGGCGAAGATCCACCGGGCCGCGATAGCCGACCGCCGACAGATGCTCGCCGAAGACTTCCTCGTTGGCCAGTCGCCGGGTCACCAGCGGATAGGCCCCGGCGATGGCCGCTTCGACCGTGGCCAGGGGAAACCATTCCTGCCGGGTTGTGCTGACCACGATGTCCGCCGCCCGGATGTTGGCCAGGTAGCGGTCGCGATCCACCAGGTAACCGAACTGCAGTATGCGGCCCGAGAGTTGCCGGCGGGCCTCCTGGAAAACCTCGGGGTACTTGCGGACCGTGGCCCCGACGGCGATCAGGCGAAAGTCCAGTCCCTCGGCCTGCAGATGATAGAGCGTCTCGAAAAATGTCTTCGGGTCCTGGTCCTCGGTCCAGGGATTGTTCCACAGGATGATCGGCGGCCCGTCGGCTCTTTTTCGCGGCGCGGCCCGACGGATGGCTTGCACATCCAGCCCCGGCGGCAGGACGCGGATGCACTTTTCGACCGCCGCCTCGAGCTTGGCCGGCACGGCGTCGGGGAACGAGCGGATCATTCTCCCGGCCCCGGCCAGAAGCGCCCGGCGGTGATAGCCGCTGGCCACCAGGACCGTGTTGGAGGCCAGCATGCTGTAGAGTTGGGCCAGGGCCAGCGACTCGTCGCGCGGGCGGTCCTTCAGGTTGCCGCTCAGCATGTCCTCGTGAAAGTACTGGACGATCGGCGTCCCGCGCATCGCCGCCGGCAGCAGGGCCCGCAGCCGGGCGGTGTCGACCAGGTCGCTGGCCAGGACAAGATCGACCTTGCGGCGGTGCAGTCGGGCCATCTCGGAGGCGAAGTGCAGGGCGCTGCCCCTGAGTCGCCAGTGCCGGGTCCGCGGCGGCAGAACCATCTGCAGAAACTCGTGCCGGCTGTGGGCGGCCAGGCCCTCAAGAAACTCCTGCCGCGGCCCCCCGTGGTAAGCGCTCAGAGCAAGGATCGACAACCTGTCGTCGGCCATGAGTGCAGATTCT
>JAACEH010000314.1 GCA_011682595.1 Anaerolineaceae bacterium | reverse complement strand
CGGCGAAGCTGAAGGCGCTCAGGGCGGCGTGCGGGATCTTCAGCATCAGGTAGACGAAGGCCCGCACCAGGACGAACGACAGGCACAGGTAAATCAGGCTGAAGGCGGTGTAGAAAATGTAACGCCAGGGACGCGAGAAGACGTAGTTCACGCCTCGGGAAATCGCGTCGAAGGCGTCGCGGCCCTCGACGGCGATGGCCGGCATCTGCAGCCCCAGACTGGAGACGGCAAACAGGAACAGGAACGAAAGAACGAAGCTGACCAGCAAGGCAACGAAGAAGAACACCCCGGCAATGAGTTCGCCGACGTAAGGAATCCATATGACCAGCGCCGCCGGGAGAAATACGACCAGGGCAAATACGCCGACCACGAAGAACAGGGCCAGGGGGCTGGCCACCAGCGAATGATAGCGCCGGCAGGTGAACTTCATGGCTTCGCCGATCGTGGCCCGCTCGTCCCGCGCAAACTGCAGGGCGGCAAGCCGGGCCACGCAGCCGCCGAAGAAGGACCAGGTCAGAAGGCCGATCAGCATGTTCAGGGCCGCGAACCAAGGCTGCTCTTGCCAGTACCGGCAGACCAGGCGGCCGCCGTAGCGGAGCGCCGCCAGGGGACCGAACCAGAAGGTCAGCCCTTCGCCGTCCGGGGCGGTCTTGGTCAGACTAATCTTCTCGACCGCTCCCCTGCCCTCCCCCGGCCACACCTCATACCTGGCCTCAGTGATGGTGTACCCCGTCGCCACGCGGTAGAGGTCGGTCGTGTTCTTGCAGAACGACTGCCCGGAGACATTGGTGTCGAAGAACTGGTCCAGAATGGCGCCCAGGCTGATCGTAACGACGATGGCGGCCAGGCAGAGCAGCAGTTTCGAAGGAGGCCACAGGGCGATGCGAAATGTTTTCAGCAGGTGACCGACCGACAGCACCCGGTGCCACTGAACGTCGCGAACAACGGTCTCGTTATCAGCCATGAGCGCTCTCCTTGGATCGAAAAAAAGGTCGCCAAAAAGAATTGACCGGCCCGGCTTGCACGGACCTCGGGCCGAATGGTCCCTGCGGATCATTATAAATGGGCCAGCGGAGGCTTCAAGGAAAATGGGACGCTCCTGGCGATCTGTTGTGTGGCACGGCGGGGCTTGCCCGCCGTGGCGAGAGCCATGGAGCGGGGTGCCACGGTCTGGCCGAAGGTCAGGCCGTGATTATCTCCCGAATGTTCGTCATGGCCTGGCTGCGCCAGACCATGGCGCCCCGCTGGCGCCTTGGCAAAGGAGGAAGCTTCGGCGAAGGAGGGCTCCGCCGTGGCGAGTGCCGGGAAGGCTTACGCCTGGTCCGAAGCGGACGCCTTTGTCTTGCCGTCTGTCTTGCCGTCACCGGTCGACGACTCGGACTTTGATTCTTTCGACCCGCCGCTGTCGCCGCCGGAGGACTTCTCGGCCTTGGCCTGCTTGGTATATTCGCTGGAGCGGTAGTCGGTGCTGTAGAATCCCGAGCCCCGGAAGATCAGCCCGGCCCCGGTGCCGATCAGCCGCTTGAGCCGCCGCTTGCCACACTTCGGGCAGACCTTCAGCGGCTTGGCCGTCATCGACTGGAACTCCTCGAACCGGTGACCACAGGCCGGACATTCGTACTCGTAGGTCGGCATCTTCCCTTCTCCTCTCGGCGTGCGGCGGTCTTACTGCCCGTCGGTGTCTTCATCATTCCGGCCGACGTCTCGTGGCTCCGTGTCGACCGGCCGCCGCGAGACGATCACGCTGCTCGGACGGACCACGCGGTCGTGCAACTGGTAGCCTTCCTGGTGCACGTCGATGATCGTCTGGTCGGGATGGTCGGCCGACTCCATCTGGCCGACCGCCTCGTGGTGGTTCGGGTCGAAGGTCTGTCCCAAGGCCTCGATGCGCGTCACGTGGTGCTTCTTGAGCACGCCCAGCAACTGGTCGTGCACCAGCTTCAAGCCGTCGTGCAGGGCGTCGAAATCTCGCGTCTCCTCGGCGGCCCCCAAGGCCCGCTCGAAATTGTCGATCACCGGCAACAGGTCGACCACGATCGTCTGCAGGGCGAACCGCTGGGCCTCGATCATCTGCCGTTCCATGCGCTTGCGGCGATTGTCCAGGTCGGCCAGGGCACGCTGCAACTGTTCGACCTGGGCGGCCTGCTCGTCGAGCGTTTTGCGAAGCTCGGCCGGCTGGCCGGCTTCAGTCGCCTGGCCGGCCGTCTCCGGCGCCTCGGGCCGTACAGCCGACTCGGGCTCATGTTTCTTGCTGTGCTTGCGATCCTTGCGACTCATCGGTTACCTCGCAACCTGTCAGTTCCCACCGTTGGAAAAGTAGTCGGCCAACCGTTCCAGAAAACCCTTCTGCTGCGGCAGGACCGACTTGCCTTCGGTTTCGGCGTACTGTCTGAGCAACTGCTGCTGGGTGCTGCTCAGTTTCTTCGGCACTTCAACAATGACCTGCACCAGGATGTCGCCGGTGTGATGGCCCCGCAGGTCGGGCAGCCCCTTGCCCGACAGCCGCAACACTTCGCCCGACTGTGTGCCGGCCTTAAGCTTCAGCGTGTAGGGGCCGGTGAGGGTCGGCACTTCGATGTTGCCGCCCAGGGCCGCCTGGGTGAAGCTGATCGGCACCCGGCAGAACAGGTTGTTGCCGTCGCGCTCGAAGAAGGGGTCGTGGGCCACGTCGACGACCACAAAGAGGTCGCCCCGCGGGCCGCTGGCCGGCGTCGCCCTGGCCGGCCAGGCGAATCTGCTGGCCACTGTGAATGCCCGCCGGAATGCTGACCTCGATCGTCTTTCGCTCGGGCCGCCGGCCATGGCCGCGACAGTCGGCACACGGATTGGTAATCACCACGCCCCGGCCGTTGCACTGCGGGCACTCGGAGATCATGCGGAAGAACCCCCCGCCGCGCTGCACCTTGCCCTGACCGCCGCAGGTCGCGCACCTTTGGGCCTGAGTGCCGGCCTTGGCCCCTGACCCGCCGCAGGAAGAGCAGAGTTCCAGACGTTTGACCTCCAGGGTCCGCGTGGCCCCGCTGGCCACCTCGCGGAGCTTGATCTGGACGGTCGCCCGCAGGCTCTGGCCCCGGGCCGGACCTCGCGAGCGGCGCGATTCTCCGAAACCGAACAGATCGCCCATGCCAAAGACGTCGCGAAACATGTCGAAGATGTCGCCCACGTCGGCGTGGGCAAAGTCGTGCAGCCCCGCCCCGCGAAGGCCCGCCCGCCCGCCCGTACTGGTCGTACCGGCTGCGCTTCTCCTGGTCGCTCAGCACCTCGTAGGCTTCGGCGCACTGCTTGAACTTCGTTTCGGCCTCGGGGTTGTCCGGGTTGCGGTCGGGGTGGTACTGCATGGCCCGCTTGCGGTAAGCGCGCTTGATCTCGTCCGCGGTCGCGTTGCGGCCGACGCCGAGAACTTCGTAATAGTCGAAATCGTCGCTCATCTGCAAATCGCCGACGGATGCTCACTTCCCGCCATGAACGTCCAGCGGGCCAGGCTGCTCACTCTGGCCACCTGGCCCGCCGACTCACCAGTTGCTTCATACGCCTACCGCGGCAACCGGCATGATCGGCCGGCTGCGATTCGCCGATGCGGTTACGCGCTCTCCTGCTCGTCCTCTTCCGACAACTCGGCCACCAGGACGTCGGTCGTCAGCACCAGGCCCGCGATGCTGGCGGCGTTCTGCAGCGCGCTGCGGGTGACCTTGGCCGGATCGATCACGCCCATCTTGAACATGTCGCCGTAGGTGTTGGTCAGGGCGTTGTAGCCTTCGCTGGCCTTCATGCCGCGGACCTCTTCGACGACCACGCCGCCGTCCAGGCCGGTATTGGCGGCAATCGTCCGCAGCGGCACCTCGAGGGCCCGGGCCACGATGTCGAA
>JAACEH010000313.1 GCA_011682595.1 Anaerolineaceae bacterium | reverse complement strand
AGGCGTGTGGTATCGTTGGCTGTCAACGCAGAACCCTGTGGAGGACGGCTGATGGGTACCAAGAGGACACGCGATGTTCCTGCTCGGCTGGAGGGCCTTCGGGAGCGATTCGAGCGGTGGCGGCGGACGCGCAAGGTGCGGGCGCGTATCCCGGAGCCGCTGTGGGCTTCGGCCGTGAAGTTGGCCACGAGATACGGGGTTCACCGGACGGCCAAGGTCTTGCGGGTCGATTACTACGCGCTTAAGCAACGGGTCGAAGAGGGGGCTGCTGCCACTGCTAGCAAGGCGCGAGCGGGGACTGCGGGAGCGACGTTTCTCGAAGTGCCCGCTGCCGCGTGGGTCGGCTCCGGGGAATGCACGCTGGAGTTGGAAGACCCCGGCGGGGCGAAACTGCGGGTTCATCTGAAGGGCTTCCAGACGCCCGATCTGGCGGCGCTGAGCCGGAGCTTCTGGCAGAGCGAATCATGATCCAGATCACGCCACAGATGCGTGTGGTGGTGGCGGTCGAGCCGGCGGATTTTCGCAAGGGGATCGACGGTCTGGCACGGCTCTGCAAGGAAGCACTGAAGCAAGATCCGTTCGGCGGCTGGGTCTTCGTGTTCCGCAATCGGAAAGCGACGGCGTTGAAAGTCCTGGTCTACGATGGTCAGGGATTCTGGTTGTGCTACAAGCGACTTTCCAGTGGTCGGTTCCGCTGGTGGCCGACCAGTCGCACCAAGGCGGCCACGACGCTGGCGGCCCACCAGTTGCAGGTTCTTCTCTCGGCCGGCAATCCCGAAGCGGCCAAGGCCGTGCTTCCCTGGCGTCCGGTCGGCCCGGTCGATTGACGCAAGAGCTGTCGGGTGCGAATCGGTCTTGCGCATTCGGCAAGTCTTTGTTATGCTCTTTCGGCCATGAGTCATTGGCCCTGGTGCGCGATCCGATGATATCCCCGGTGAGGCACAGCGACGAGGTCTTTGCCCCTTGCCGTCACGGGTATGATGATGTCGAAGCAACCGACGATCGCCGAGTTCGACATGGACGAACTGAAAGACCTTCTCGATCGTGCCGAGGCGGCACTCGATGAAAAGGATTACGAGACGATCAAAGCGGTCGTCGAGTCCTACGCCTACATCGCCGACTTGGTGGGTGACAAGGACATCACCATCAGTCGCCTGCGGAAGATGCTCTTCGGCGCGAGCACCGAGAAGACGGCGGCGGTGATCGGCGACGGGACGGATGCGAAAGCTCCGCCGTTGCGTGACGAAGACGCCGCGACGGACTCGCCTGCCAACCCGGAAACACCCGCGGAGGACGATCCACCGGCCCCGAGCAAAGGCCATGGGCGCAACGGCGCTGATGCTTATCGCGGCGCCGAGAAGATCGAGGTGCCGCACGAGTCGTTGCGGCCGGGCGATGCCTGTCCAGACTGCACGCAGGGGACGGTCTACGAGGTATCCCGCCCGGGGGTGTTGGTGCGGATCACCGGCCAAGCGCCCGTCGAGGCGAAGGTTTACCGGCTCCAGAAGCTGCGGTGCAACCTTTGCGGCAAGGTCTTCACGGCCCAGCCGCCCGAGGGCGTGGGCAGTCGGAAGTACGACGCGACGGCCGGGAGCATGATTGCGCTTTTGAAGTACGGCAGCGGGATGCCTTTCAATCGAATGGGGGGCCTGCAAGGGAATCTGGGCATTCCCCTGCCGGCCTCGACCCAGTGGGACATCGTCCACGCCCAGGCCAGGCACCTCGAACCGGTCTACGCCGAACTGCTTCGGCAAGCCGCCGGGGGCGAAGTCGTGTATAACGACGACACGACGGTGAAGATCCTGGAGTTGATGGGCAAGCGTGCCCGGCAGCGGGTGTTGGCGGAAGGGGCCGTCGAAGGTGTTGGGCAGGAGAAACAGCGCACGGGGCTGTTCACCTCGGGCGTCGTCTCGACGAGCGAAGGCCGCCGGATCGCCTTGTTCTTCAGCGGCCGCAAGCACGCCGGCGAGAATCTTAAGGACGTGCTGGTCCAGCGTGCGGCGCACCTGGCCCCGCCGATCCAGATGTGCGATGCCCTTTCGCGGAATCTGCCCGCCGAGTTGGAGACGATCGTGGCCAACTGCCTGGCGCATGGCCGGCGTCAGTTCGTCGAGGTGGCGGAGCGTTTTCCCGAGGAGTGCTGCCATGTGCTGGAGGCCTTGGCCGTGATCTACCGCAACGACGCGCTCGCCCGCGAGCGGAATCTGTCGCCTGCGGCGCGCCTGGATTTTCACCAAGCTGAAAGCGGCCCGACGATGGCGGAACTCCACGTCTGGCTCACTCGGCAGTTCGACCAGCGGCTGGTCGAGCCCAACTCGTCGTTGGGTGGGGCGATCGCGTACATGCTCAGGCACTGGAAAAAACTGACTCTGTTCCTGCACGTGCCCCGGGCGCCGCTGGACAATAACATCTGTGAACGCGCCCTGAAGAAGGCGATCCTACACCGCAAGAACGCACTGTTCTACAAGACCACCAGCGGAGCCCACGTCGGCGACGTCTTCATGAGCCTGATCTACACGTGCGAGCTTTGCGGGACCAATCCGTTCGACTACCTGACCGAGCTTGAGCGACACGCCGACGAGCTGGCCTCGAATTCCCATCGCTGGACGCCCTGGAGCTACCGCGAATCGCTCGACGCCCTCACCACGCCCCCCGCGGCCATCCGCTGATCCCCCATCGCCACCCTCTGCACCTCCCGTCGCCACGCCAGCAAAGATTATGCACGCTTGCCGGAAGGACACGCTTGTTGCCAAACGGGACTTGCGGTTGGCCAGACTGATCAAGCGGCTATTGCGTTTCGATGGCCTGATCATCG
>JAACEH010000312.1 GCA_011682595.1 Anaerolineaceae bacterium | reverse complement strand
GGTGCGCGACCTGGCGGCCATGCCGCACCTGCTGATCGGCGGCACCACGGGCAGCGGCAAGAGCGTCTGCCTGAACTCGATCCTGATGAGCCTGATGTACACCCGCAGCCCCAGGGACGTGAAGTTTATCCTGGTTGATCCGAAGATGGTCGAGATGACCATGTTCGCCAAGATTCCGCACCTGATGTGCCCGGTGGTGAGCGACATGTCGCGCGTGCAGAGCATCCTGGAGTGGCTGATCTCGAAGATGGAGGAGCGCTACGGCCTGCTCTCGGAGGCGGGGGTCAAGAACATCGTCGGCTACAACGCCCTGACGCGGGAACAGATCATCGAACGCTTCAAGCCGACCAGCGAAGAAGACCAGATGCGGCTGACTTACCACATGCCGTACGTCGTCCTGGTCGTGGACGAACTGGCCGACCTGATGATGAGTTGCGCCAAGGAGGCCGAGGCGGCCATCACGCGGCTGGCCCAGAAGTCGCGGGCCGTGGGGATTCACCTGATCCTGGCCACTCAGCGGCCGAGCGTCGATGTGGTGACCGGGCTGATCAAGAGCAACCATCCCTGCCGCCTGGCCTTCCAGATGGCCAGCCGCGTGGACTCGCGGACCATCCTGGACAGCATGGGGGCCGAGAAGCTGCTCGGCCGCGGCGACATGTTGCTGATGCAGCCGGGGGCCAACAAACTGCTGCGTGCCCAGGGCACTTTCGTGTCCGAGCAGGAGGTCAACAGCGTGGTGGCCCACATATGCAAGGGCGGCTCGCGGGAGTTCAATCGCGAGCTGGTGCAACTGAAGCCCAAGCCCCCCTCGACCGGGAGGGGTCGCACCGCGGCCAAGGGTGACGACGACACGTCGTTCGAGGACCGTGACGACATGTACCTGGAGGCGGTGCGGGTCGTCCTTCAGCACCAGCGGGGCAGCGTGTCGCTGTTGCAGCGGAAGTTAGGCATCGGTTACGGCCGGGCCAGCCGGCTGATCGATTTCATGGCCGAGGCCGGCCTGGTCGGCCAGTACCAAGGCAGCCAGGCCCGCGAGGTCAGACTGACCCTCGATGAGTGGGAAGCCGAGCGCGGCGAGGGCGTCGGCGCCATGGTCGGTTTCGGCGAGGAGGAGGAAGACGGAGAAGTCGAGTAACCGGCCGGCCTATGCCGCCAACTCTGGGCGCCACGGTCTGACCGAAGGTCAGGCCGTGATTATCTTCCCCCGATAGAATCGCGGTCATGGCCTGGCTGCGCCGGACCATGGCACCCCGCTACCTACAAACGTGACGTGCGCCCTGCGCCCAGATGCTCAAAAGGAATCTCTCAAAAGGAATCTCTTGCCAAGGACGAGGCTGAAGGGTAAGATGACTGGTTTATAATCCGCAACATTCTGCTGCTGTGAAGAAAGGTGGTTTCGGTGGGCCAACTGCTGGCGAAGTTGCTCGAACTCCACAAGATAAATGCGCATTGGCATCGCTTGAAGGACAAGGCTCGCGGAGCCGGTGCAGCCATCCGGGCCAAGGAGAGGCAGGTCGCAGAGTTCAAGGCCAAACTGCAAGAGCTGACTCGGCAAAAGAAGTCTGCCCAGTCTGCGGCCGACAACCTGGAACTGGAAATCAAGAGCCTGCAGGAAAAGATCGCCAAGTTCCGCGGCCAGCTTAACGAGGCCGGCACCAACAAGGAATACCAGGCCCTGCAGAATGAGATCAAGTTCACGGCCCTGGAGAAAGGTCGGCTCGAGGACCAGGAACTGGCCGAGATGGACAAGCTGGAAAAGCAGGTGGTGGAAATAGAGGAGGCCGAAAAGGCGATTGCCCAGGCCGAGAAAGAACTGGCCGACCTCACCAGCGCCGGCGCCGCCGAGATGGAGACCCTTGAGGCCGAAATCCGCAAGGCCCAGCGCGACCGGGCCGACCTGGCCCGCGAACTGCCGGCCGAGGCCCTCCAGCAGTTCGAACGCGTGGCCGCCAAACACGAGGCCGACGCCATGTGCCCGCTGCTTATCGACGGCCAGGGAACCAACCACACCAGTTTTTCCTGCGGCGGCTGCTTCATGCAGTTGACCGAGAACGTTTATGTGCGGCTTCTCGGCAATACCGACGATCTGCTGGCCTGTCCGACCTGCACGCGCATTCTCTATCTGGAAGAGTAGCCTCCTGTGGCAGTCCGGCGGAAAATCCTGATCTACATTGACGGTGGCTCCAGGGGCAACCCCGGCCCGGCGGCCTGCGCTGCGGTGCTGAAGTCGGCCGATGATGGGCAGACCGTGCTTGAGAAGGCAAGGTTCCTCGGCCAGGCGACCAACAACGTGGCCGAATACGAGGGGCTGCTGCTGGGGTTGCGTCTGGCCGCCGACCTGCGAGCCACGCAGATTGAAGTCCGCAGCGACAGCGAGTTGCTGGTTCGCCAGATGTCGGGCCGGTACCGGGTGCGCAGCGCCGGCCTGCAGAAACTTCACCGGCTGGCCACGGAGGCCCTGGATGCCTTTTCGAGCGTGGAAATAGGCCACATTCCCCGCGACGAGAACGCCGAGGCCGACGCCCTGCTCAACAAGGCGCTGGACAAGCATCTCAAGGACCACAAGGGCGGCGGGTCACGCAAGGGAACCACTGGCCCTGGCCGCGCATTTCGAATAAAATAGAGTGCAGCAGAACCGTTGCGGACACTGTTGATCGCTCTTCGACAAGTGCATAATGCCTGCAGGCTGGCTGGGCAGCCGCCGCGGACTCCCTTCTCCTTTAGGAGGTCGCGGAGGAAAGTCCGAACTCCACGGGGCACGGTGATGGCTAACGGCCACCGTCCGTGAGGATAGGGAAAGTGCCACAGAAAATATAC
>JAACEH010000311.1 GCA_011682595.1 Anaerolineaceae bacterium | reverse complement strand
CCTGGTCCACCTGGAGCCTCTTGCCGCAATGCTCACACCGGAATCTCAGTGCCATGGTCGCACCTCCCTTATCCTTTTTCCTTTCGGGTCAGCACACTGGCCGGACTTAATCTGCCCCGCCTGGTCAGACCGTATTTTCTCCGGCCCGATTCCCGTTCCCGATTAGGGCCTCAAAGCGGCGTTCCTCGGCCACAAACGGCGTTTCCGCCGCCGCTGAGGGAACCTCCGGTCATAGAATACGCAGCCCCCGAACAAAAGTTCGGCAAAAAAACCGTCTTTTCGAAGACCTGCCGCCACTTTCTCTCAAACGGCTGACTTTTTTCCCTAAGGACATAAGGAGTTACTGAAGGTCGCCCTCACCCACGAACTTGTACATCCCATTGTTCCTGCCGGCGATTTCCATCAGGATTCTTTCAGCGACGTCGTTGGTGTAAAGGAAACCGATCGTGTTGACGATCACTTTCCTGCCGCGGTTGAGCCGGTCGATGTGAGCGACCGTCTTCTTGTCGAACTCGCCGTCGGTGAGCAGGTAAATCAGCTCCGGCCTGAGCTTGAAGGCCTCGGTCAGGGCCTCGTCCGGGGCGGTCTGGCTAATGGGAACAATGTTGTCGATGAACTCGTAGGCCCTCTGCTTGTTCACGTCGGTCGCCACAAGAAGCCTGCGAACCGGCATCATCTGCGGCGGGCCGCTGGAGTAGAAGACCACGAAAAACCTCTGGTTCGGCCTCAGCTCGCCTATGGACCGCTTCAACTCGTGCTTGACGTACATGATGCTGTCGGTCATCGACCCACTGCGATCGACCACGTAAACGACCTTTCCGGCCACACCGCCGACGCCGAAGAAACCCGCCCCCCCGGGGCCGCGAGAATGGCCGATGCCGGGCAGGCCCCCGTAGTCGTTCCCGCCGCCGCCTATGCCGATGACCTCGACCGGGTTCAGAAGATTGTTCGCCACGTCCGGAATGGGGTTGTTGGTCAGCTTGATGGCAAACGACGAGTGCTGCTGGCTGCGCGGCCGGTGAAGCGAGCGACTCTTCTCGATCGCGTGCGGCGGCCGGACAAACTGCCTGGCTTTCCTGGTGGAGACCCGGGCTTCGTACTTGATCCGGGCCGGCTGTCGGAAGGCCGACCACGTGGCCGGCGAACAGGAGTTCGCAAGAAAACGGCCCGCCGAACGGCGACCTGTTTGACTAGGTTTTCCGGCACTCTGGCACAAGACGTGGGTGCCGTGGTCACGGTGTCTGTGACCACGAGTGGCGACCATGTTGAACCTGAGCCATAATAATGAGATACGTGGCACGGCGGGGCTTGCCCGCCGTGACGAGAGTCATGGAGCATTTCCCACGGCCGGACGCCACACGGCAAGAAAGTTATCCGGCTCCGCCGAAGGAAGTCGCGTTGTAATACTAGGCGGGTGCCATGGTCTGGCGTAGCCAGGCCATGACCCCGATTCTATCGGGGGGGAGACGATCACGGCCTGACCTTCGGTCAGACCGTGGCACCCACGCTACGCAAAACTGAAATCCGCACTAGGCATCCGCCAGCAGCGGGTCCTGGACCTGGGCTTCGGCGAAGGCCCGGGCTCGCAGTTCGCAACTCAGGCAGTTGCGGCACGGCACGTCGTCGCGGCGGTAACACGACCAGGTCAGACCGAACGGCGCAGCCAGGTCGGCCCCCAGCCGCACGATCGCAGCCTTGCTCATGTCCACCAGCGGGGCGTCAATCTCCAGCTTCGTCTCCGGCCTCGTGCCCAGCCGCACCACCTCGTTCATGGCCGCGACGTACGACTTGCGGCAATCCGGGTACCCGGAGGCGTCCTCTTCGACGATGCCGATCATGATCCGCTCGGCGTGCAGCGTCTCGGCCCAGGAGGCCGCGATGGCCAGCAGGTGCGTGTTGCGAAAGGGCACATAGGTCAGCGGAATCTTGCTGCTCTCGATGGCCGGCTCGCCGGGCGCGGCAACGTGCAGGCTGCTGTCGGTCAGGCTGCTGCCGCCGATGGCTGAGAGGTAGCGAATGTTGGCCACCAGGCGGTCGGCTGCATTGTAATGAGTGGCCAACTGGTTGAAACTGACCAGTTCCCGGGCCTCGGTCCGCTGCCCGTAATTGATGTGCAGCATGGCCAGGTTGTATCCCCGGTCCGCGGCCAGCGCCGCAACGACGCAGGAGTCCATGCCTCCGCTGATCAGAACGACCGCCGTCTTCTTCTCTGTGCTCAAAGCAGACATATCTCACCCTTTCCTTCGAATAGCCATGGCCTGACGCCCGGCGCCTGGTCCCTCGCGGCGATAGCTGTGAAACAGATCTCCGCGGCACATTGTACACAGCGGGTGGGCGGTGATGCTTGCAGCCCCCAGGCCCGCCTGCTGAAGTTGATGTTGAACAACGCCCGCCAGGTCCAGATGTGTACGGTCGCCGACGCGGCTCAGATGGTCCCGGCGAGCAATGCCCGAGCCGACCAGGGCCTCAACCACGTCGTCGCCGACCTCGTAACAGCAGGCCCCGATGGACGGTCCCACCGCCGCCCGAAGTCCCGCCGCCGAAGCACCCCGGCCGACCATGCGCTCGACCAGCCGCTTGAGAATCTCCCCCGCCAGAGAGCGCCATCCGGCGTGGGCAATGGCCAACAGGTCACTTCCGGTGTCCCACAGGGCGACCAGCGGGCAGTCGGCCGACAGGCCCACCAGGGCGATCTGCGAGGAGCTGGTCACCATGGCGTCGGCTCCGGCCACTGTTGTCTCGCGGCGGCCCAGTCCCCTCCCGGCGTCGTCCCGGCCGACCACCGCAATGCCGGCCCCGTGAACCTGCTCCATGAAGACCAG
>JAACEH010000310.1 GCA_011682595.1 Anaerolineaceae bacterium | reverse complement strand
AGCGGATAGCGGACGTACCAGAAGTGGCCTTGGACCGTCTCGTACTCGACCTCGTCGTCGGCCAGCGTGGTTTCTGTGGCCGGGTCCCAGTTGACCAGCCGCTTGCCGCGATAGATCAGCCCGTCGCGGAACAGCCGGAAGAAGGTCTGCCGCACGGCCCGGGCACACATCTCATCGAGCGTGAACCTCTGCCGCCGCCAGTCGCACGAGCAGCCCATGCTCTTCAGTTGCCCTGTGATGCGGGTCTCGTACTGGTCCTTCCACTGCCAGATCCGCTCGACCAGCACCTCGCGGCCGACCTGATGGCGGGTTTTGCCTTCCTCTTCAAGAATGCGTTTCTCGACCACCGTCTGCGTGGCGATGCCCGCATGGTCGGTGCCCGGCATCCACAGTGTGTTGCGGCCCTGCATGCGGCGCCAGCGGATCAGGATGTCCTGCAGCGTGTTGTCCAGCCCGTGGCCCATGTGCAGGGCCCCGGTGACGTTGGGCGGCGGAATGACGATTGTGTACGGCGTGCCCTGGCCGGGCTCGGCGTGGAAGTAGTCGCCCCGTTTCCACAGCTCCTGCATCTCGGACTCGAAGGCCGCCGGATCGTATTGCGGCGGCAGCTCGGCCGGAGTTGTTTTCTGCACCTGGCTCATAGTCGGCTCGCTTGTTCAGTCCATTGGTTGACGGATTCCCTGCTGTGCCTGTGCCATGTTGGCACGACCTGCTCCGTTTGGCATGCTTTCGCAAGCGAAAGCATGGCACCCACGGTCCATGGTTTGTCGAGTCCGCATGACACCCACGGTCCATGGTTTGTCGGGCCCGGCGGCTACTGATCGGCCGCAGCTTCGCGGTCCTTGAGCAGCTTGTACTCGATGGAGTCGATCAGGGCCATCCACGAGGCGTCGATGATGTTCTCCGACACGCCGACCGTGCCCCAATGCTCGTCGGCGTCCTTGGACTCGATGATTACGCGGACCTTGGCGGCCGTGGCGGCCTGCGAGTTGATCACGCGGACCTTGTAGTCGGTCAGGCTGACCGTGGCCAGGTTCGGGTAATAACCCAGCAGCGACTTTCGCAGGGCTGCATCCAGGGCGTTGACCGGGCCGTCGCCCTCAGCCACGTGGTGCTCCACCTGGCCCTTGATGCGGACCTTCAAGGTGGCCACCGTGACCGGCTCGTTGCCGTTGGTCTTGCGGATGTTCAACTGGTAACTTTCCAGCTCGAAGAAATTGTCCGTCAGGCCGATCTCGCGCCGCAGCAGCATCTCGAACGAGGCCTCGGCCGCCTCGAACTGGTAACCTTCGTTCTCCAGTTTCTGGACCTTGTTTCGCAGCCGGGCCATCAGTTGGCGATCGTCCTGCACGTTGAACTTGAGGGCCTTGCTGACCACGTTGCTGGCCCCGGCCAACTCGCTGATCAGGATGCGCCGCGTGTTGCCCACCTGGTCCGGCGTAATGTGCTCGTAGCTGCGCGTGTTGCGGGCCATGGCCGAGGCGTGCATGCCGCCCTTGTGGGCGAAGGCGCTGGTGCCGACATACGGCTGGTTGGCCACCAGGTTCATGTTGCATATCTCGTAGACCAGCCGCGAGATCTCGGTCAGGTGCACCATGCTGTCCGCCGGCAGCACGTCGCGGCCCAGTTTCAACTGCAGGTTGGCGATGCAGGTGCACAGGTCGGCGTTGCCGCACCGTTCGCCGAGGCCGTTGATCGTTCCCTGGACCTGCGCGCAGCCGGCCTGCACGGCGACGATTGTGCCCGCCACGGCCAGGCCGCTGTCGTTGTGGGTGTGAATGCCCACCGGCAGGTCGAACTGCTCGACGACCTCCTTGACGGCCGGCTCGATCTCCTGCGGCAGGCTGCCGCCGTTGGTGTCGCACAGCACCAGCCAGTCGGCTCCGGCCTCGGCCGCCGCCCGCAGGCATTTCAGGGCGTAGTCGCTGTTGGCCTTGTGGCCGTCGAAGTAATGCTCGGCGTCGAAGACCACCTCGCGATCGTGGTCCTTGAGGTAGGAGATCGAGTCGGCGATCATCTTCAGGTTCTCGTCCAGAGAAACCCGCAGGGCCTCGGTGACGTGGAACTCCCAGGCCTTGCCGACCACCGTGCAGACGGCTGTCTCGGAACTCAGCAGGGCGTTCAGCCCGGCGTCCTGGCCGGCCGCGCTGTCGGCCCGGCGAGTCATGCCGAAGGCGGCCAGGCGGGCATGCGGGAGCGGCCGGCCGGCCAGTTCGCTGAACAGCGCCTGGTCCTTGGGATTGGAGAGCGGGAAGCCGCCCTCGATGTAATCGACGCCCAACTGGTCCAGCCGGCGGGCGATCATCAGCTTGTCGTCCAGGCTGAAGGATACGCCTTCGCTCTGGGCCCCGTCACGGAGGGTTGTGTCGTAGAGAGACAGTTTCTTCATATCTTCTCGACCCCATTGGGCCGCCTCACTGTCGCCTGTGCAGCCAAAGAAAAAACCCCGAAGCTCCGCGTCTGGTCAGCTCCGGGGTTCTTGAATTCGCACTGAAACTCACGCCCCGCAGTGGCCGGGTACGATGACAATCGGGCGGCGCACGGCCGCCGCGGTTCCGCTGCAGGCACGAGAACCTGAAACAGCCTTCCGGTCGGCCATGGCGCCAAAGTCTCCCAAATACGCTCCACAGACAACTTATGATACCCCTATCGGCCAGACGGTCAAGGGAAATGAGGGCCCTGTGGCCATTGGGGGTGTACGTCAAGATTGTAGGTAAAGTCAAGTAGATCTGGTCAACAGACCTGACGGGGGTGGCATGCGTCGCTGGCGACGCATGTTCCGTGATTCCACGACATGGGCTCTCCAAGCAGCCCATGCCACCCCGTGGCATGAAAAAT
>JAACEH010000042.1 GCA_011682595.1 Anaerolineaceae bacterium | reverse complement strand
AGCTTGTGCGCCGCCCGGATGGGTTCCACCTGGCGGAAACGGCGGGCCGTGCGAAGGATCAACCTCTCGGCGCTTCCCAAGTTCACCAGGTGGCCGCAGGAAACCCACAGCGGTTTCACTCCGTCGCGTGTCCGCAGAACCGTTCCGATCCGCTGGCCGGGGCGGAACACCCCTGCCGCTCCATTGCGGCCGGCCGACCGCCCGCTTGAGGGCGGGGCCAGCAGTGCCCGCCGATTGCCACGGTGCAGCCCCGGGTCGCCGCGTGTCCGGCCGTAGAGGCGGCTCTTGGCGCAGCCGACCGTCGGACATCCCAGCAGCAATCCGATGTGGGCCGCCAAGCCGAGGCCCCGCGGGTGAGCGATGCCCTGGCCGTCGAAGATGATCACCTCGGGCCGCCCTTGCAGCCGGGCGAACGCCCCCTCGAGGGCCGGTCCTTCGCGGAAACCAAGCAGCCCCGGTATGTAGGGGAAACTGGTCTCGGCCGCGGCGACGGCCGTCTCGATAATCTCCAGGGAGGGAAACCTCATCACCACCACGGCGGCCACGAACCGCGCCACCGGCTCGTCGTTGGCACGACCCTCCACACGGTGCCGCCTGGGTTCATAGGCCACGTCGGCCCCGGCCACGGTCCGCAGCCGCGACAGGTCCAGCGGCCGGTCGGTCCGCAGGCTCCGCCGCAACTTCTGCTGCACGGCCACCGCTTCGCTGTAAGAGAGATTCCAGGAGTGGACCGCCCGGAAACGCAACGTTATCGGCCGTCCTTTCGCCGCCGGTCAGGTGTCCTCGCCGCCGGTCCAGTCGATGGCCTCGCTGGCGGCCAGGCGAAACTCCTCACGCGTCCGCTTGCGGTGCAGGTGCCAGATGATGAAGCCATAGAACAGCAGCACCATGGCCAGGACCACCCAGTCCCACCCCTTGACCCACATGACCCACATGTTCAGGCCGGCGATCTGCACCAGGTAGTGCACGATGCTCTTCTGGAGCATGACCGTGGCCACCGTGCTGTGAGCGATGCTCACCAGACCGACCACGGTCATGGCCGGCCGGCCCCACCTGCAGCGATAGAGCAGGGCGATCGAGCAGACCACCAGCGAAACCTTCAGCGGGATGTTCATGAAAACGTAGATGCTGCGAATCCGGTCGTCGTCGACGACAATGTCGGCCCGGCTGAGGATGGAGATGTAGTGGAAGAACCCGAACACGTTGAGCACCAGTCCCGCCATGCCCATCAGCATGCCGGCGATGGCCAGATTAGTTGTCAGGCGTTGTGTTTTCATTGTCCTTACCGAACTTGAAGGATTCGATCACCTCGGCAAACCGCCCTTCGGTGGCTCCGAGGGTGGCGGTCTTGCCGACGAATGTCAGAATGTAAAGGTAAGTCCCCTTGACGGCCAGGACGTGCCGCGTGCGGGTCGGCTCGTTCTCGATGGCCTTGGCCTCATAGGCCAGTTCGATGGCCGGCCGGCCGTCGAGGGTCGTCTGTTTCTCGGACAGGTTGGCCACGCCGGGCATCTTCGTCTCGATCATTCTTCTGTAGTTTGCCGCCGGCGCCTTGATGTCGATGCCTTGTCGGGCCGGCTCGATCTTCAGCGAAATCATGGCCGAACGGTCCTTGCTGACCACCTCGATGTTCGTCGGAACACCCGAGCGACGCTCCGGAAGTTGCCAGCCCGGCCCCAGCAGGCGCACCCGGTAGTCGTGCGAGTAGCTGACGTACTCGGCGCCGTCCCACATGCCCTTTTCGCGGCCGTAGGCCGTGCTCCAGGAAACGCTGCCCAGCAGAGTGTCGAAGACGTCGCTTTCGGCCGCCCTGGAAGGCCAGGGCGCCATCTGGCCGATCAGATACCCCAACTCGTGGCGGACCACGACCGAAAGTCGGCCTGCAGTTTCGCGGCCGCCCATCCTTGTCTTGATCCGGTAAACGACCGCCGGAACCTTGTCGACCACCGTTTCGAGTTTGACCGGCTCGCCATTCTGGGGAAGATTCCGTGTCCAACTCTTGTACAGACGCTCACGAGCGTCCGGATCGCCGGCCCGGAGGTAGGTGACAAAGACGAACAGTTGATCGCCGCCCAGGAAATTAGTGACGGCCAGGTACCTGCCGTAGCCGACGACCACGGGCATGTAAGGATAGGGCGGGACGGCCAGCTTGTAGCCGAAAGCTTCGCTGCTGACACCATTGCCGACTTTCAGCATGACGTTGTTTTTCCACTTGACCTCACCCGACAGGTCGAGCCGCGCTGCATCCGTGCCCGGAGTCTCATTGTAGGTCAGGTTATGGTTCTGGCCTTGCGAACGGTACAGCCGACCGTCGGCCCGCAGAAAGTGGACAGTCGAAAAAAGTCCGTTGCGTTCGCTCACCAGCCAGGCGTCCTGTCGCTTGTTGTCCAGCATCATCTGCGCCTTCTGCACCACGCGCAGGGCGACGGGTTGTTGGCCTTGGAAGGTGCCGCTGCGCTCGTTGATGACGGTCCTGGCGAAGCGGGCCTCCTCGGCGATCCTTTGGCGGCCCAGCCAGAACAACAACGCTCCGGCAAAAGTCGGACGGCCCTGAAGCTTGTTGGTCCAACTGCGCCTGGCCGACCCGCTCGTCGCGCTGACCTTCAGTTCGCCCTCGGCGACCGTGCCCTCGATCGTCATCTCCTCGACGTCCAGGCCGCGCCGCGAGGTCCGGAAACTCACGGCGGCGAAGTCCTTGTCGACCAGCATCGTCGAGTCCTCGAAGACGCCGACATTGTCGGCGTCCAGCGATGGCCTGAGGAAACGTCGCACTTCCACCCGGTAGGCTGCGCTGCCCGGCCCGTCGACCCGGTACAAGGCACGGTTGATGTAGCCGATCTTGTCCGCCTCGTAGGTCATCAGGTACCAGGCCGTCTGCAGGAGTTTGCCTGTGGGCTTGTCGATGGTCGGCAGATTCGGCGGCCCGGGCAGGGCCGGCCTCTCCGTCTTCTCTTCGGTCGCCTTCTTCGGCTGGCCGGCCCGCGGCGCGGTCTCCTGCTGCTCATCGGCCCCAGCCGGCGACAGGGCCCAGGCCATGACCATCAGCAGGCCGCTGGCCAGCGGCACCGAAATCCTGCGGACCATCTTCCGTCGTAACAGTGGCTTCACTTGTGCTGTCCAATCAGTTCCAGAAACTCGCTCTCCGAGAGCACCTTCACGCCGAGCGACCTGGCCTTGGCCAGTTTGCCGCCGGCGTCCTGGCCCGCCACCAGGTAGTCGGTTCTGCTGCTGACGCTGCCCGCCGCCCGGCCGCCCAGCGACTTGATCATCGATTCGGCCTCCTTGCGCGAAAACTTCTCCAGCCTCCCGGTCACGACCAGTGTCTTGCCGCTCAGCAACTGCCGGTCGCCCTGCCGCCGCGGCCGGGCTTTCATATTGACGCCCGCCGACTTCAGTTCGCTGACCAAGGTTCGCCCGCTCGGGCTGGCGAAAAAGTCGCGAATGTTCCGGGCCACGATGGGGCCGATCTCGCTGATGTTTTCCAGCCGTTCAGCCTCGGCTGTCGCGCCGGCCAGGGCCTCCATCGATCCGAACTCGCCGGCCAGCACATCGGCCACGTGGCCCCCCACGTTGCGGATGTTCAGGGCCGCAATAACCCGACTCAGGCTGCGCGTCTTGGACTGCTCGATGGCCCGGACCAGGTTCTCGCTCGACTTCTTCCCCATTCGCTCCAGGGCTGCCAACTGGTCCACCGTGATTTTGTACAGGTCGGCGGGGCTGCTGACAAGACCCTTTTCCACGAGTTGATCCACAATGGCCGCCCCGAGGCCCTCGATGTCCATCTGGTCGCGGCCGGCGAAGTATTTTGTCCGCTCCTTCAACTGGGCCGGGCAGGTGGGGTTGATGCAGCGGATGTAGACGCCTTCCGGGTCGCGGACCGCTTTGCCGCCGCAGGCCGGGCACTTCCTGGGCAGCGGGAATTTTCGCACGCGACCCTGGCGAAGGTCCTTGCGCACTTCGACCACCTGCGGGATAATCTCACCGGCCTTCTCGACTACCACCGTGTCGCCCTCGCGGACGCCCTTGCGCTCGAGTTCGTCGAAGTTGTGCAGGCTGGCCCGCGAGACGGTCGTGCCGGCCAGTTGCACAGGCTCCAGATTGGCCACCGGCGTCAGCGTGCCCGTCTTGCCAACCTGGACCTCGATGCTCAGCAACTTCGTCTCGGCCTGCTCGGCCGCGAACTTGTAGGCGATGCACCACCGCGGGGCCTTGCTGGTGCGGCCGAGCCGCTCCTGCTGATCCAGCCGGTTGACCTTGATCACCAGGCCGTCGATCTCGTAGTCCAGTTCGTGCCGCTGCTGGAGCCGGCGGTCGAACTCGCGAATCACCTCTTCAATGTTGTCGCACAGCGTAATGTTCGGATTGACCGGCAGGCCGCACCGTGCCAGCAGGTCCAGGGCTTCCTTGTGCGAGGCGGGGCTCTCGGTCCCTTCGACAGGGGCCATTGAGTAGGCGAAAAACCTCAGGCCGCGCTTGGCCGTGGTTCGCGAGTCCAGGAGCTTAAGGCTGCCGGCCGTGGCGTTTCGGGGGTTGGCGAACAATGGCTGACCGTCGGCCTCGCGGGCCGCGTTGATTTTCCTGAACTGTGATAGCGGGAGGTAAACCTCGCCGCGGACCAGCAATGCCGCCGGCGTCTCGTTGCCCTGCAGCGTCAGCGGAATGTCGCGCACCGTCCGCACATTGGCCGTCACGTCGTCGCCGCTGCGGCCGTCGCCGCGAGTCACCCCGCGGACCAGGCGCCCGTGGTCGTACCGCAGGCTGATGGCCACCCCGTCGATCTTCGGTTCGACCACGTACTGGACCGTCGCCTCCTGGCCGAGCAGGCGGTGCACCCGGGCGTCGAACTCCCGGACCTCCTCGGGCGAATAGGTGTTGTCGATCGAGAGCATCGGCACTTCGTGGGCGACGTTCTCGAACTCTTCGAGCGGCGCGCCGCCGACACGCTGCGTGGGCGAGTTAGGGTCGGCCAGCTCCGGGTGGCGGGCCTCCAGGTCGGCCAGCTCGCGGTACAGCCGGTCGTACTCGGCGTCGGAGATTTCCGGCGTGTTCTCGACGTAGTACAGGCGGTCGTGCCGCGCGAGCTCGCGACGCAGTTGGAGGATGCGACCCTTTTCGCTCTTGGCCATCTAGTTTCAGCAACTGGTAGGGGCACGGTGTGCCGTTTCTGTGGTTTTTTGTAGGGGCGGGGCTTGTCCCCGCCCGCGTACGCTTCGCTACGTAGCACGAGTTGGCATTTCGCGGGCACCCGCAAGGGGTGCCCCTACTTCTTCATCAAAGCTCGGACACCCAGGTCGAATCGCTGGGGGTCCACTGGCAGATCTCGTCCTGGCCGAAAAACAGCGCGATCTCCTTTTCGGCCGCCCCCGGGCTGTCGCTGCCGTGGACCAGGTTGTAGCGGTTCGAGACGGCCAGGTCGCCGCGGATGCTGCCCGGTTCGGCCTCGGCGCCGAAGGTCGCCCCCAGCATCTTGCGGACCATGACGATGGCCCCGGGGGCTTCGATAATCATGACCACCACCGGCGTGCTGGTGATGAATTTCAACAGCGGCTCGTAGAACGGCTTGTCCTTGTGCACCCCGTAGTGCTGCTCGGCCAGGGCCTGGCTCAGGCGGATCATTTTGAGGGCCACGATCTTCAGGCCCTTGTCCTCGAATCGTTGGATGATGCGGCCGACCAGGCGGCGATGCATCGCGTCGGGTTTGATGATGACCAGGGTCTTCTGCACAAGTTCCTCCTTAGAACAATCAGCGGGCCCAAGCCTTACGGGCCAGAGAGGCCGAATACGTTTTATCCTTCGACCGTGTGGACTCTTTCTCAAGTGTTGCCATTGTACCCACCCGGAGCGGCCGACTCAACGGCCTTGGCCGGCCAGGCGCCGGCGAATGGCCCGGACGGCTTCATAGGTGGTCCTGATATTGCCGCGGCCGACGCCCAGGCGAACCTCCCGGCGGAGACTGCCGTGGAAATCGGTGCCGCCGGTGACAACCAGGTCCAGTTCGCGGGCCAGCACCTCGAAGGTCCGCGTGTCGTCGGTCGAATGGTCGGGGTGCCAGGCCTCCAGGCCGTCCAGGCCACGAGCGGCCAGTTCCCTCACGGTGCGGCGGATTTCGAGCATCGGCCGCCGCAGTTGCATCGGGTGGGCCAGAACGGCCAGGCCGCCAGCCCCGTGAATCATCCTGATGGCCTCCTCGGCAGTGGCCCTGCGGCGATTGACATAGGCTGCAGCCCCGCGGCCCAGGTACAGTCTGAAGGCCTCATCGACACTGGCCACGTGGCCGGCTTCGACGAGGCACTGGGCGATGTGCGGGCGGCCGACGGTCTGCCCGGTCGCTTTCTCCCGGACCGTCTCCAGGGAGACCGGCACGCCCAGCTCGGCCAGCCGGGCCAGGATTCGCGGATTCCGCTCGTCGCGGTTGCGGCGAAATTGCGCCAGGGCCTCCTTCAGCCCATCGTCCTGGGGGTCGAACCCGTAACCCAGGATGTGCATCGTTCCTTCGGGAAACTCGGCGCTGATCTCCACACCGGTCAGGACCTCGAGGCCTGCCCGCCGCCCGGCTTCGAGAGCTTCGCCGACCCCGCTGGCCGTATCGTGATCGGTCAGGGCAATGGCTCGCAGGCCGATCTCGGCGGCCAGGCCGACAATCTCGCCCGGCGCCAGCGCGCCGTCGCTGGCCGTGCTGTGGATGTGGAGGTCGACGCCCTGCTGGTCCGAAGGCACTTGGACTCCTGCGAGGCAAGCCCCGCTAGGCGAACAGCGGCGTGCTCAGGTACCGCTCGCCGCAACTCGGGATAATGGCCACGATGGTCTTGCCCTTGTTCTCCGGCCGGGCGGCCACGACAGCGGCGGCATGCAAGGCGGCCCCGCTGGAGATGCCGATCAACAGCCCTTCTTCCTGCGGGGCGCGGCGAGCCATGGCAAAGGCCTCGTCGTCGGCCACCTGGACCACCTCGTCGATGATCTCGGTGTTGAGGATCTTGGGCACGAAGCCGGCCCCGATTCCCTGGATCTTGTGCTTGCCCGGGTCGCCACCGGAAAGGACCGGCGACCCGGTCGGCTCGACGGCTATCATCTTTACCGAGGGCTTCTTCTGTTTGAGGAACTCGCCGGCCCCGGTGATGGTGCCGCCGGTGCCGACGCCGGAGATGACGATGTCGACCTGGCCTGCGGTGTCGTTCCAGATTTCCGGCCCCGTCGTGCGACGATGAACGTCCGGGTTGGCCGGGTTGTCAAACTGGTTGGGCATGAAGGAACTGGGATTCGAGGCCGTGAGTTTCTTGGCCTGCTCGATGGCCCCGGGCATGCCTTTGTCGGCCGGAGTCAGGACCAGGTTGGCCCCCAGGGCGACCAGCAACTGGCGGCGCTCCATGCTCATGCTTTCGGGCATGGTCAGCGTCAGGCGGTAGCCCCGGGCCGCACAGACGAAGGCCAGGCCGATGCCGGTATTGCCGCTGGTGGGCTCGATGATCTCGGTGGTCGCGGTGATCAGCCCCTCGCTCTCGCCGGCCTCGATCATCGACAGGCCGATGCGGTCCTTGACGCTCGACAGCGGATTGAAAAACTCGAGCTTGCCGTAAACTTTGGCCTCCGACTGAACGAGCCGGCGGACGCGCACCAGGGGGGTGTTGCCAACGGTCTGTGTGATGTCGTCAAAGAGTCGTGCCATCTTCAGTCCACCTTTCCCGCAGCCAGGGCGAAGAACGTAACAATCCTCATTCCGGTTGGCATATGATATCGCCAAAACCGTCGGCTGGCAAGCGGCCAGCTGATTGATTTATCGGGCGACAGCAATGTGCTGGTCGTAAACTCGCCGGGCGGCCTCCAGGTCGGTTGTGCCTTGGACAATGGCCCGCCCGTCGGCGAAGGCGGTAACCTTCAGATCGCCGACCTGGAAGCGGACGAGATACTCGTTGGCCACCACTGCGGGTTTCGCGGTTCGTCTGGCCGCCGCGGCGGCCAGGGCCTCCAGGTCGAGCGGCCCGGCCTCTTCGGGCGGCAAGACGTGCACGCCGTCGCGGCCGGCCAGTTGCAGCGGCGGCTCCAGTGCTCCGTCGAGATAGTCGAACCTGCCCTGTTCGCAGGTCGGGCAGTGTCCTTTGCCGCGGAGGGCGTCGATGCCGCGGTAATCGAAGCGGCCCGCCCAGAGGTCGAAATCGACCAGCCGTTTTTCCAGCGAATCGAGCTGCCCGGTCAGAAACTTCAGGGCCTCGACGCATTCCAGTGCCCCGACCGTGTGGACCGTGGAGGCCAGGACGCCGGCCTGGTCGCAACTGGGGATCGAGTCCTGCGGCGGCACATCGCCCAGGACGCACCTCAGGCACGGCGTGAGGCCCGGGCGAACGACCATCATCATTCCCTGGGCGGCCAGGGCCGAGCCGAAGATCCACGGCCGCCCGTGTTTGAGCGCCGCATCGTTCAGCAGAAAGCGGGTCTGAAAATTGTCCGTACCGTCGAGGATCAGATCGACGCCGTCGGTCAGCTGTTCAATATTATGGGCGGTAATGTGGGCCACCACCGGCTCGACGCGGCAGGCCGAGTTTATCTGTTGGAGTTTCCGGGCGGCGGTCACCGCTTTGGGCACGACTCGGGCCACGTCCTGTTCGTCGAAAAGCGATTGGCGGGGCAGGTTGGACTGGTCGACGAAATCGCGGTCGATCAGGCGGACCGCCCCGACGCCGCCGCGGACCAGGATTTCGGCGATGACCGAGCCCACGGCCCCGCAGCCCAGGACGGTCACCCGGGAGCCCCTGAGGCGCTGCTGGCCCTGGAGGCCAAGGTGCTCGAACCGCAGTTGGCGGCTGTATCGCTGTATGTCCTCGGGCGACAGTGGCATAGCGAGTTTCCTGTGGTTTGCGGCGCGGTGCGGACATTATAGACAGTTGGCCCGGCTGCGTCAGCACTTTTTTTGGAACAGGCGGCGCCGGAAGAAGGGTGCACGTCACGTTTGTAGGTGGATTTTTCATGCGACGGGGTGGCCTGGGCTGCTTGCCAGCCCATGTCGTGGAATCACGGAACATGCGTCGCCAGCGAC
>JAACEH010000041.1 GCA_011682595.1 Anaerolineaceae bacterium | reverse complement strand
CCGCGGGCATGAAGTTGCCGGCCGAGGGCAACGTCCTGGTCAGCCTGATGGAGGCCGACAAGGAAGAGTTCCTGGAGTCGGCCGAGCGGCTGGTGGAGATGGGCTTCACGCTGCTGGCCACCGACGGGACGCACAAGTTCCTGACCGAGTGCGACGTTCCGAGCAGGCGGATCAACAAGGTTCGCGAAGGCCGGCCGCACATTGTCGACGCGATCAAGAACCGGCAGATCAATCTGATCATCAACACCCCCAGCGGCAAGAACCCGCGGCAGGACGAGGTGGCCATTCGCAGCAACGCGATCAGTGAGAACGTGCCGCTGGTGACGACGGTCATGGCCGCCAAGAGCGTCGTCACGGCCATCGCCGCCCTGCAGGCCAAACGCCCCCAAGTCCGCACTATCCAGGAATACAATGCCGACACCCCTGCGGCTATGCCCTAAGCCGCCTGCAAAATTGTTTAAACAGTGGTTTCTTGCTTCGTGGCCCCAAGGATAGGTGCCACGGTCTGGCCGCAGGCCAGGCCATGACGCCCAAGGCCGTGAACTGTTAACGCGGAATCCCCATAAAGAGCAATAGCCTGCCGAACTCATTTGAGCAACCGCGTGGCCAGGGATACGCAGGTTACTCCGAGCGGCAGGCTATGCTCACACTTCGTGGAAGCTTTCCTTACCGGCCCGACGGCCGTCGGGAACGGGAGATCCCCGACATTGGCCTTTGGACCGATCGCCGGGTTACGGATCAGCCCGGCCTGTTCGAATCAGAGTCGGTCGACCCCACGGGCCGGTGAGCCGGTCCGGCGGGAGTCGAATGACTCTGCTGCTTCGCTGTCCTTACGCGGCGGGCCTGTCCGGCCGGCGGCGCCACGCGGTCGGAGGGCATGGTCGGGACAGCCTTCAGCCGACTGCACGGCGGCTCCTGGAAATCCGACTGAGCGCGGCCCACATGGTTGACCGCATCCCAACCCAGCCCGGCGAACCAGCAAACGTTGCGAAAGCCACAGGTAAAACACGGACCGACGTTCACAACGTGCATCCGCCCTTTGCGTCGGCCAGTGAATGCTTTTCTGTCGCCACTCATCGGAAGTCACTCCTGTTGCGGGCGGGCGGCAGCCGGCGGCCGGCGGACGCGGATCCCCGTCGACCGCCGCCAGAACATCTCATGCCGCCCGCTTGACAAAGCCTCTTACCCCCCGGTGCGGTCGTCATTCTTAGCGCACCAAAACTTGGTGCGTGCATCTTCAATACTCAGCAACCTGGTCTTCAATCCTCGCGACTTGAGCCTCCGACCTGTCAATTCTCCCTCACCCCTCATCAAGAAGCAATCGGCGTGCCAGTTCAGATGCCCAACGGCGAGCATCGCTCGTAACGCATTGCGTGGCAACTGGTTACCGGCCAGAAAGAAGCTGGCGATAAATTGTGGTGGCACTTCGCTGCCCACGACGTTGGCGCAACCACAGGCCGTCTGTCAGGTAAACCCGCATGATTCACCAGGAGTGTGCCATACATCCGCCAAAATGGCGCCAACCAAGCTGCCACCTGCCCGACAACTTTGTGGGCGCTTTTGCCGGCCGAAAGGCCCTCCGATCGGCGGTCGGGGGCCGGGGGCGTGCGGGGCCAATTTGCTGCCCCCTGGCCGGCCAACGCAGGCATTGCGTCTCACAGTAACCTCCTTTCGCTCCACACGTATCGCGGGCCATCACGGAGCAGCCGACTTGGATAAGATCTTACGGCAATCCGGCGGTGTGGCACGGCGGGGCTTGCCGCCGTGGCAAGAGACATGGAACATTCGCCACGGCCGGACAAGACCGGCCGTGCCACATATCATTGTGACGCAGGTTCAACCTGGCCACCCGTCAACAACATCATCTAAGGCGGGAAAGGCAGGTGCTCGGTCCGGTCTGTGGCCAGGCGCTTGCGGGCTTCGGTCACGTAGAGCTTGCTGATGTCGGTGCCCAGGTAATGGCGGCCCAGGCGTTGGGCGACCACGCAGGTCGTGCCGCTGCCGGCGAAGGGGTCCAGCACCAGGTCGCCGGGGCGGCTCGAGGCGCGGATCACCCGCTCCAGCAGGTCCTCGGGCATCTGGCAGGGGTGCCACCCGCAGCGCTCCTTGAACGTGCCGCAAACTCGCGAGAAGGTCCAGGTGTCGTCGGGCAGCTTGCCCTTGGGATTGGCCCGCTTGTCGTTGTACTGGGTTTGCCGCTTGCTCTTGACGCGCAGTTGCGGGTCGCCCGTGTTGAAGACAAACCGCTTGTCGCTCTTGGTCGCATAGAAGATGTGAGCGTGACTGCGATTGAAACGTTTCCGGCAGTTCTGGCCGAAGGTGTAGTGCCAGACGATCCAGTTCCTCAGGTGCAGCTTCAGGTCGCGCAGGATCATCCGCACCTCGGCGGCATACTCGTCGCCGATGGCGATGTAGATCGACCCGTCGTCGGCCAGCACGCGCCGGCACTCGGCAATCCAGTCGGCCGCCCAGCGAACGTAGCGGTCGTAAGGCAAGCGATCGTCGTAGCCGTGGTACTCATAGCCGATGTTGTACGGCGGATCGGCGAAGACAAGATCGACCGAACCGTCCGGCCAGGCCGGCAACACTTCGAGACAATCGCCCAGGATGATCTCATCGCGCGGCGGCCCGGGCTCGGGGCCGACTTTCGCTTTCTCGGTAGTGGGCTTTCCGTTCATGGCTGTCGCACATTATAGCGCACCCGATGAGAGAGCGCAATGTAAAAAAAAAACGCCCCCGGGAAATCTCATTGCATCTCGTAGCGGATCATTTTCTTGCGCAGACCCTCGCGCGACAGGCCCAGCAGGCGGGCCATTTTCGACTTGTTCCCGCTGGTGGCGATGCGGGCCTCGGCAATGAGCCGCCGCTCCAGGACCTCGACCTTCTCGGCCAGGGCGCCGGCGGTCCTCAGGGCCTGCAACTCGGCCACCACGGCGGTGCCGCGCAACTTGTCCGACAGATCCTCCGCCCCCAGTTCCGGCTGGTCCATGCTCAGGATCAGGCTGCGGGCGATCTCGTTCTCCAGTTCGCGGATGTTGCCCGGCCACTGGTAGGCCACCAGGTGCTCCATGGCTTCGGGACTGAACTTGCGGGCCGAGCGGCCGAACTTGCGACGCAGACGGTCGAGAATCTGCAAGGCCAGGGTCGGAATGTCCTCGCGCCGCTCGCGAAGCGGCGGCAGGTGCAACGCCACGACGTTCAGCCGGTAGTAAAGGTCTTCGCGGAATCGGCCGCCGGAAATCTCTTGGGCCAGGTCCTTGTTGGTCGCCGAGACAATGCGCACGTCGACCTGCCGCGTCTCCTGCGAGCCGACACGTTCGAAGGTTTTCTCCTGGGCCACACGCAGAATCTTCGACTGGGTGGCCAGGCTCATGTCGCCGACCTCGTCCAGGAAGATCGTCCCTCCGTCGGCGGCCTCGAGTTTACCGACGCGGTGCTCCACGCCCGTGGCCACGCCCTGCTCGATGCCGAACAGTTCGGCCTCCAGCAGCGTTTCGGGAATGGCTGCACAGTTGACGTCCACAAAGGGCTTGTTCCGACGGTGCGAGTTGAAGTGCAGGCACTTGGCCAGCAGGGTCTTGCCGGTGCCCGACTCGCCGGTGATCATCACCGAGACGTCGGTGTCGCTGACGCGGCGGGCCGTCTCGATAACCTTGCGGATCTGTCGGCTGGCGCCGACGATCTCGCTGGCCCGGAACGATTCCTCGAGGTGCAGTTGCAAGCGGGCGTTGTGGTTGTTCAGTTCGTCGCGGTTCCGCTTGATCTCCTCGTACTCGCGGGCGTTCTGTACGGCCACCGCCGCCGCCGAGGCAAACGCCTCGGCCAGGAGTTCGTCGTCGTGGTCGAACGAAGCGCCCCTTTCCTTGTTCAACACCTGGAAGACGCCGATCGGCTGGCCGTTGCGGCTGGTCATCGGAACAGACAGCAGGCTGCGGGTCTGAAACTCCTCGCTCTGGCCCAAGGTCCGGTTGAACCGTGGATCGGCCGCCGCATCAGGCACGTTGGTCAACTCGCCGCGGCGCAAGGTGTCGCCGGCGATGCCGCTGTCGGCCGGCATGCGCAGCGGGCGGTCCGTGATGCCCATGGCCACGCGGCTGTAAAGCTCGCCCCGCTCCCTGTCCAGCACCCAGACCGTGCACCGCTGGGCGGCCAGGGCCTGGGCGCCCTCCTTGGCGATGTGCAGCAGCATGTCGTCCAGCGAACGCAGCGTGTTGATGCGATTGACCGCGCCGATAAGGGCGGCCAACCGCCGTTCGATGGGCCCCTTATTGTGACGATTGTCGCTCATGGAATGTCCTGCTGTTGCGACCGGCGATTGGCGGCATTATAATCGCAAAGTCTCGCCTTGTCGAGCAACTGCACCGGACCGCCGGAACCCTGGGAGGAAACCCCGTTGACCGCACGCCGCCGATTGTGTCTCATTATCGCCGCCCTGTGGGCCATGATTGCCTTTCAGACGACATTCTGCCCGCCCGCCCGAGCGGATGGGGCGGCCGAAAAAAATGAGGCCGGACCGGCGAAAGCGCCGGTCGCACAAGCCCTGGCCCGTCTGCTGAAAGGCCTGACCGACGACCCGCAATTCGCGAAGGTCCGCCTGGCGGTCCAGGTGGTCGAGGCCGCCTCGGGGCGAACTATTTTCGCCGCCAATGAGACGGCCGCCATGGTCCCGGCCAGCACCATGAAACTGGCCACCACCGCGGCGGCACTCGAAGTGCTGGGAGCCGACTTCAAGTTCCGGACGATCATCGGCACGCTGGGAGACGACCTGGCCATCCTCGGCGGCGGCGATCCCAACCTCTCGGGCCGCTTCTATGGCGGCGACATTACCGCCGCGCCCAAACGCTGGGCGGCACTGCTCAAGAGCCGCGGCGTCAAGGCAATCAAGGGCGACCTGGTCTTCGACGATTCGGTGTTCGAGTCCCAGTGGGTGCACCCCGGGTGGCCTGTCAACCAATACAACGAGTGGTACGAGGCCCCGGTCGGCGGCCTGGTGCTGAACGATTCCTGTGTCGAGGTCCACGTCCGTCCGGCGGCCAGGACCGGGCTGCCGGCCCTGGTCACCATCAGTCCGCCGACGCGCTACTTCAAGCTCCGTGGCCGCATTCTGACCCGGAGCAAGAGCAGGAATAACTTGCGGATCGACCGCCCGCGCGGGTCGGAGACTTTCGTCCTCAAGGGCACGGTTCCCCTCAAGAGCGGCCGGCAGACCTACCTGCGAACGGTTCACGATCCCGGGGCCTTCGCCGCGACGGTGATCCGCGAAACCTTCGCAGCCGAAGGTCTGCCCATCGCCGGCCGGGTCGTCCGCAAACGGCTGTGGACCAGGTCGTGGCAACTGCCCAAGGGGTTCCAGGCCCAGGTGGTTCACACCTCGACGCTGGCCCAGACGGTCGCCGTGGCCAACACGCGCAGCCAGAACCTTTACGCCGAATGCATCCTCAAGGCCCTGGCCGCCTACTCGGGCAACAAGGACCGCCCTTGGCCGAGCGCCCAGGGCGCCTGGACCGCCGGGCGACAGGAAGTGGCCCGGACACTCGATGCGATGGGCGTGCCGACCGGAGGCTGTGTGTTCGATGACGGCTGCGGACTCAGCCGCCGCAACCGCCTGACGCCCAGGGCCCTGACCAAGTTGCTGCTGGTGATGTATCGCGGCAAACAGGCCGAGATGTGGATGAATTCCCTGGCCACCAGCGGCGACCCCGGCGGATCGCTCCGCAATCGCATGGGCGACGAGCCGCTGCGCGGCCGCGTCCACGCCAAGACCGGCTATCTGCGCAACGTCCGGGCCCTGGCCGGTTACGTGCGGACCCTCAGCGGCCGCACCATCGCCTTCGCCATGCTGGCCGACCGTCTGCCCTACAACAGCTACCACCACAGTGCCGTCAAGAAATGGATGGACGACACCTGCCGGGTTCTGGTGAAGATGTAGGGATTGGTGGCGTGCCCACACCAGTATGCGTTAAGCGCGGTGCCATGGTCTGCCGCAGGCAGGCCATGGCCGTCGCCCGAACGCTCATCGCGGCCTGGCTTCGCCAGACCACGGCACCCGCATGGCCACGCAAGCGTGGCCATGGCACCCACTCTTGTTCAATCAGCGTCACCGGCCGGCGCCGTCACACCCGCAGGTCGGGGGCCGTCTGGTCGAGGTCGGCGGCGTTAGACTTGAGGATGGGTTCGACCACGTCGGCCATAAACTCCTCGACCTGCTCGGCGCTGCGGCCGATGAACTTCTCGGGCCTCAGCTCGGCCTGCAGGTCCACCCTGGCGAAGGCCTGGTCGCCTCGGAGCCGTTCGATCAGGTCGTTCGAGCCGCCTTCGACCTTTACCGTCCGGGCCGCCGCCTGGCTGTGCTGTCGGATCTTCTCGTGCAGATCCTGCCGGTCGCCGCCGGCCCGGACAGCGGCCATGAGGATGTTCTCGGTGGCCATGAAGGGCAGTTCCTCGGCCATGAGCCGCTCGATAATCTTCGGGTAAACCACCAGCCCGTCGGCGACGTTGGCGAAGATGAGCAGAATGGCGTCGGCCGCCAGGAAGCCCTGGCTGAGCACCAGGCGTCGCGTGGCGCTGTCGTCGAGGGTGCGTTCCAGCCACTGCTCGGCGGCGGTCTGGGCGGCCGTGGGCGCCAGGCCGATCAGGTACCGGGCCAGGCCCGTCATCCGCTCGCTGCGCATGGGGTTTCGCTTGTAGGCCATGGCCGAGGAGCCGATCTGCTTTTTGGCGAACGGTTCCTCCATCTCCTTCGAGCCGGCCAGCAACCGCAGGTCGTTGGCGAACTTGTGGGCACTGACGGCCACCTGGGCCAGGGCGGCCAGGACCCGGGCGTCGAGCTTTCGCGAGTAGGTCTGACCGGTGACGGGAATGACCTTGTCGAAACCCATCTTCTCGGCGACAAGTCGCTCGAGCCTGCGAACCTTTTCGCCGTCGCCGTCCAGCAGGGCCAGAAACGAGCCTTGCGTGCCGGTGGTGCCCTTGGTCGAGCGGAAGGCCAGCCGCTCGAGCAGGGTGTCGATCTCCTGGAGGTCGGTCACCAGGTCCCAGAGCCACAGGCAGGCCCGTTTGCCGACGGTCGTCAACTGGGCCGGCTGGTAGTGCGTGCGGGCCAGCACGGGTTGGTTCTTCTGCTGCCGGGCGAACTTCGCCAGGGCGGCAATCACGGGCAGCAAGCGGCGGCGGACGATCCGGAGCCCGGAGCGAATCTGGATCAGTTCGCCGTTGTCGCCGACGAAGCAGCTGGTTGCCCCGAGGTGGATGATCGCCCTGGCCCTGGGGGCCGCCTCGCCGAAAGCGTGCAGGTGGGCCATCACGTCGTGGCGAAGCTCTTTCTCCAGCTCGGCCGCCCGGGCGAAGTCGATTGTCCCGGCCTTTTCGCGCATCTCGGCGAGTTGCTGATCGGTGATCTCGAGGCCGAGTTCCTGTTCGGCCTCGGCCAGGGCGATCCACAGGCGCCGCCAGGCGCCGTGCTTGAACCGCGGCGAGAAGACCTGCGACATTTCCTGGGACGAGTACCGCGAAACGAGCGGATTGTCGGCCACGGAATACGGATCGGTTGAAGCCATGATCGGTGTCTCCGAAACAGGTCCCCGGGGCCATGTTCCAACAGGCTGCAGGGGGGATTATATCAGAAGTCGCCTGTGTGGCCAAGCGATGCTGACGCGCACCGGGCGTGACGGGCCTCGCCCCCTCCTACCGAGCGGCATCCGAATTGTCGGGCCGTTGCCGTTTCGCCTTGCGGCGCTCGCTGACCCGGGCCAGCATCAGGGCGACCGCCGGGACCATCAGCGGGCGAACCAGGAAGGTGTCGACCAGGATACCCAGGGCCAGGGCGAAGCCGAGTTGGACCATCAGGCTCAGCGTGCCGGCGATCATGCTGGCGAAGGTGCCGGCGACGATGATGCCGCAGGCCGAGACGATGCCGCCGGTTCGGGCCAGGGCCACCCGGACCGCCTCGGTCAGGGGCCGGCGAAGTCGCTCCTGGCCAATGCGCGTGCAGACATAGATGTTGTAGTCCACGCCGACGGCCACCAGAAGAACCAGCAGGAAGAACTTGATTTTCCAGTCCAGCCCCGGCTCACCGAGCAGGCCGACAAACACCCAATCGGCAACGCCCAGGGCGGTCATGAAGCTGAGCAGTGTGCCGCCAATGAGGAACAGTCCCAGCACGGGCCGCCGCAGGACGACGAGCAGGATCACATAGACGGCTATGAGCACCGCGGCGGCGGTGATTCTGAAATCGCGGCGGGCCACGTCCTTGATGTCGGCGATGGTCGACGAGGGGCCGGCCATAAGGACGCGCTTGATCCCGGGGGCGCCGGAGGTCACGTTTTGGGCGATCAGTTGCAGTTGGCGGGCCGCGGCGACGCTGGCGTCGGTGTACGGCCCTTCCTTGAGGAATACCTCGAGCCGGGCCGCGGTAAAGTCGGCGTTGAAGAAGTATCCGGCGATGGCTTTCATGATCGGGGAATCCGGGTCCAGATCGTCTATGCTTTCGTAGCGCGTTGTCCCGCGGCCGCGAGGCTGGGCCGGACAGTAGACATTGTCGACCATCGGGTGTTCGCTGAGACGGTCGGCCAGCCGCAGCAGCAGCGACCATCCGAGGTCGTCGTCCAGGGCGTTGTCCTGGCCCTCGGTTTCGACCAGAATGGTCAGCGGCCCCATGGTTCCGGGGCTGAAGTCGCGCTTCAGAATCTCAAAGCCGCGGACGCTGGTCCAGTCGCTGGACAGTTCGTCGAAGATGTTATTTGTCGTCGTGGTGTACAGACTGTTGATGCTCGGGACGGCCAGCACCAGCAGGACCAGCAGCGTGGCCACAAGGGGCCTTCGGGTCACGGCCCCGGCAATGCGGTCCCAGAGGTCACCGGTCAGGGGTTTCGGGGGGCCGATCTTTTTTCGCGGCCAGAAGATGGTTCGGCCGGCCAGCAGGTAGAGCGAGGGGGCCAGCGTCAGCGAGGCCAGGCAGCCGACGGCCAGGGCGACGGCGATGCTGGATCCGGCTTTCTGAAATGGCCGGAAGTCGGCCAGCATCATCAGCGACAGCCCGGCGACGCTCGTCAGGGCCGAGGCGGCAATGGCCATGGCCGTCGAGCGCAGGGAG
>JAACEH010000309.1 GCA_011682595.1 Anaerolineaceae bacterium | reverse complement strand
AACGGAAATCAAGATCGAAAAGGTCTGGATGACCCCGCTCCTGGCCTGGTCTGACCCGTCCGGGCAGGAAGTCCTGGTCACTGCGAAGGACATAGCGTGGGTTCCCGACGAAGATGGCGGCCAGGGGAAGAAGAAGAAAGGCGGCCGCTCAGGCGAGTCGTTGCTGGTGGTGCAGGTCGAGTTCCAGCCCTCGAAGAACGAGCCGCGCAACATCCTGCTCAGGGACTGGCACCTGGATAGTGTAATAAAGGACAAGAAGAGCAAGAAGAGCAAGAAGAGCAGAACCCCGCCGCGGACGGTCAAGCTGTGGATGAATGACTGGACCAAGAGCTCGGCGGTGATACCGGATGTTCCAAGCACAAAGAAGAAGGACATGGAGATACTCGTTCACGATGCCTCGTCGACAACAAGCGGTGGGTCCGGGCCACCCTGGTCTTTCCGGTTCCGTCGCTGTCGGCGCCGTGGCAGTACGGCCTGAAATGCTCGTCGGAAGACTTCGTGTCCACCGGTCGTGGTCGTAACAAACCGCAGGGATTGAGCAAGGGACGCAAGGTGGAATTCGCGCCGCTGAAGGCGGAGATCCTCGCTGCGGGACAATTCGTTCGCCTGGGCAGCAAGCTGCCCCTGAAGGCCGCCCCGGGCAAGGAACTGATGCAGGTCCGCCTGAAACTCGGCAAGACCTCCGGCCGGGGCAGCCCGAAGACGCTTTTGCTCACCGCGAAGGAACTGCGGATCACCAACAAGATCACCAAGAAGGACTACCCGGCCAGCCTTTATGAAACCCTGTCGGTGACCGAGGGCGCCGTGGCCAGCGACGTTAAGACCAAGAAGGCCGACTATGTTTATGACGATGCCCAGTTGATCGAGCCGGCCGACGGCGAAAGCGGCGAACGGCTGAGCAAACAGTGGCAGGTCTACTTCGAGGGCAGCAGCTCGTCGATTGAACTGCGTCTGGTTTTCGAAGTTCCTCGCGGCAAGCCGCTGAGCCAGTTCGACCTGAAGACGGTCGGCCAACTGGGCGAGGAGGCTCCGGACTGGTGCCTCAAGAAACATGCCGAGAAGGTATCCTCGCGGACCCACCGGGTGGTGGTCCTAGAGCGGGAGGTCGTCGAGTCGGTTCCGCGGCTGCTCCCCAGCGGCAAGGTCAAGCCCTACAGGTTGGCCGCCGGCGGAGCGCAAGATTTGCTTGTGGTCAAGGTGAGCATCCAGCCGAAAAAAGAAAAAGACGAGCGGCGTTATTATGTGCTGAACCCGGAGGGCGTGACCCTGCGTCTGAGCGGCCGTTCTTCCAAGGCCGCGATTCCGTTCAGCTTCTTCCGCGGGCCGGGGGAAGAGAACTTCGCTTCCCGCCGCCGGACCAAACCGGTGGTGGCCCATGGCACGACAGTGGTTGAGTTTGCGTTTGTCGCGCCGCGGGAGCGGAAGAAAGCCATGATCGTGTTTCCCGGCTTGAAGTCTGCGCCGCTGGAAACGTCCGAGTAGGTGTTGCCGGTTGGACCGGCGGCAAGTGGTTGACACAAATGAAGCACTATTGCACAACATGGTCCTGTCTGATGCTGGTTGCCCTGGCCCTGGGCGTTGCCCGGACCGCGCCTGCCCAGGGCGGCGACGGGTCGGAGTTGAAGATACTGTCCGGCATCCTGACCCGCCAGGGAGCGACGCTGGAGACGCGCCGCGATGCCGCCTCGCTGTTGCTGAAGAAGGGGACCGCCGAGGCCACGGCCATCCTGTCATCGGCCCTGGAAAAGAACGACCCTGTTGAGATGCCCCTGGCCATCCTTCTGGCGGTGGGGTCCTCGATCAACCCGCCGAGGCCGCTGCTGCCGGCCCTGTACAAGCGGACCAAGGCCCAGGGGCTGAGTCCGAAAATGCGGGAGGCCCTGGGCGGCGCCCTGTCGGCCTACCGCAGCGCGGAGGCCCTGAAGGAGCTGCTGGACCGGCTCGGCAAAAGCGAAGCCGTCGGCGAGAAGCTGATCCTGATCGGCGCCCTGGGCCGCATCGGCGAGAAGGAGGCGGTGCCGCCGCTGATTGAACTGCTGCAGAGCGACAGTGAGCCGATTCGCCATGCGGCGGCGGCCGCCCTGTCGGCTATCACCCAGGCCTACCTCGGCCAGTCGCACGACACCTGGGTCCGGTGGTGGAAGGCGCACAAGAACGAGCCGCGCGGCAAGTGGCTCTTCGAACGGCTCCGGGCCCAGGAATCGCAACTCCAGAAGCAGGCGGCCGCCCTGGACGAACTGGCTCGGCGGCTGGTGGAGATTCACCAACAGAACCTGCAGAAGGCCGACCCCGGGCGGCGACTCCGGGAGGTGGTCCGCCTGCTGGACGATTCGCTGCCGGCGCTTCGTCGCCTGGCGGCCGGCCAGGCCCGCAAGTTGCTCAAGGAGAGCAAAGAGCCGCAGACCGCGCTGGTCGACAAACTCCTGGCCCGGGCGACCGACCAGTCGCCGCTGGTGCGGGAGGAGGTGGCCGCGGCCCTGGCTGCAGCCAAGGATAAGCGGGCCACCGATCTGTTGGTCGCCCGGCTGATCGAGGAGACCTCCCCCGCGGTTCGCGAGGCGGTCGTCAAGGCCCTTGGCGAGCTGCGCGAAGGCCGGGCCGTCGAGGAACTGGTCAAGCTGCTCGGGGGGAGCGATCAGTCGCTGATGCTGCGGGCCATCGAATCTCTGGGCCAGATCGGCGAGCGCGGCACGGCGTCGGCCGAGGCGATCGGCCCGGCTCTTGAACCACTGGCCAACCTTATCAGTCGCAACGGCAAAGGCCCGGCCGGCGCCGAGGCACGCGAGGCGGCGGTCAGGACGCTGTCGCGGATCGGGCGGGAGAAGTCGCTGCCGGCCCTGGTCAAGGCCCTGGACGACAGCGAGGCCAAGGTCAGATTCTTCGCCGCCCAGGGGGTGGGCAACATCGGCAAAGACGATGCCCGGGTGGTCGAGGCCTTGCTCAATCACCTGTCCGACGCCGACAAGGGCGTGCGGACCGCCGTGGCCCACTCGCTGGGCAAGATCGGCAACAGCCAGGCCGGTTCGGTAATCGCCGGGCGGCTCGGCCCCGGCGGCGAAATCGAGAAGGAAGTTCGCCAGGCCCTGTTCAGCGCCCTGCTGACCATCCAGCGGCGCTCCGGCAATCCGAAGACTATCGAGCGACTGGCGGACGAATTCGCCGCCCATGGCGATCCCGGCAGCCTCAAGGGAGCCGTGCAACTCTACGAGGCCGCCATCGGCAAACTCGGCGGCGGCAACGGCAACACTCGCCTGATCCGGCTGAAGGGAAAGCTGGCCGAGACCAGCATCCGGGCCGGGCTGGCCAACAAGGCGGTAACCATCCTGCGAGAACTGGTCGAAGGGGCCAAGGACGATGAGTCGCGGCGGCCACTGGAGCGGAAACTGGGCCGGGTCCTGATAACGATTCCGCCCTATATCGAGGGGCTGGAGATTCTGCTCAAGGCGATTTCCGCGGCGCCGCCCGAGCAACGCGGGGCGCTGCTCCAGGCGATTCACGACCAGGCGCGGCTGCTGAAGGATAGCGGCAAGAGTGCCGAGGCCTGGGCCATCATCGCCCGGGCCCGCAAGACCCTGGGCCCGAAGTGGGCCGGCTCGGACCAGGCTCCGAGCATGGAGACGCTTTATCTGAGTGCCGGGCGAGCCCTGTTCGACCGGGCGCTTCAGGCCTTGGCCTCCGAGGACGCCGAGGTCCGCAAGCGGGCCGAGGACCAGGCCCGGCAGGTTGCCGCCGCTCAGGCCGGCCTGTTGCTCGCTCGTCTGGCCGAAGCTCTCTCGGCCGGCGACCCCGACGACAAGGGGCAAGTTGAACTCCTGGAGCGAATTCTGCCGGCCCTGGGCAACGACCTTACCGACTACCGGGCGGCCCGTTCGGCCGCGGCCAAGCTGGCCATCGTGAAGGCCTGGCAGCGTGCCGGCGGCGATTCTGGCGATTCGAAGGACTAAAGGCGACACCCCGGGGCTGGTCGCCGGAACGCACCCTCCCGCTGGAGGGGAGGAACGCGACCGGCGGTCGGGCCTGTTTTTTTTCGGTTTTTTGTGTCTTATCCGTGCGGGAGGTTTCATGGCCGAGGCGTATGTCGGCATTGATCTGGGCGGCACGAACATCAAGGTCGGCCTGTTCACGGCCACCCTGGAGATGGTCGACCAGAGTTCGTGTCACACGGAAGTCGAAGGAGGTTTCCATCACGTGATCGGCCAGATGGCCGGCGCCGTGCGGGCGCTGTGTTCGCGCAACGGCACGGCCTTCTCGGACGTTCACGGCGTGGGCATCGGTTGCCCGGGCCCGGTTGACGTGGAGCAGGGGCTGGTGGTCGTGGCCCCGAACTTTCCCGGCTGGCGCGACCTGCCGGTTCGCAACGCTCTGGGCCGGGCACTGGATGGCGTGCCGACGGTGCTGGAGAACGATGCCAACGTAGCCGCGTATGGCGAATTTCGCGCCGGGGTGGGCCGCGGCCTGACGAGTTTGGCCATGATC